>JAIRXX010000353.1 GCA_031268065.1 Propionibacteriaceae bacterium | reverse complement strand
CTGGTATCGTGACCGGCCTGCGTAGGTCCGGCACGGACGGTCATTCGGTGGAGGCCAAGGCTGCCGTGGGGAAACTGCCCAAGTCGATGCTGACAAGAGCGTCTACCAACGTACCCCTTGGGCATGGGTCACCATTGTGGCCCATCTTGTAGATGCCATCAACCACGACACCACCTATTCGACCAGGCTCCTTGCGCACGTTCAGGGTAACGCCCGGTACGTCGATGGGCTTAAATACCCGAGCAGCACATAGGCCGTTCCTGCTACTGCGGTTCAAGCGTGGCATCCCACCAAAACCCGGTGCCGGGTATTTTTCGCAATCTTCACACTCCGCCAAGTGCGCTGACCGGCACAGCCCATGTCGCCCCGACCTTAGTGGCGGGGATTGAACCGGAGTTGATCCGCTTCTGCACGGCGGCGCGGGTCACGCCGATGGCTGAAGCGACCTCGGACACGCTCAGCAGCGCGGGTATATCGGCCATGCCGCGCCGGTCGAAGTCCTCCGTCGTCTCTACCGTCGTCCGCACCACGTCAAGCCCGTCCGTCAGCGCGGACACCACCTCGACAGCCTGTCTGAGCGTCTCGGCGGCCAGGGTGATGACCAGTTCTGCCCTGCCCAGCGAAGATACGCCGATGGCCGGGTGCCAGCTGAGGAACCGCTCGATCATGGCATCGCCCCAGTCCTCGGTGATTTCGTCAGCGCTCACGCCGATCTCAACAATCGCATTGTACGAAGTCATATCCATGCTCTCTTTCTCGGTCTCTATGGCGGGGTAACCCTGGATTGGTAGGGGGCAGTTCTCGCGCTCCCGACCGCCTATTTCGGAGGCCATCGGAACCCGTGCCTCCTCAGCGCGGCTATGCCGTTCCGCAGTCCCCGCACGTCGCTCGGCGTGCCTGAGAACTGGGCGACGAATCGCCCGTTTAGGTAAACCATCGGGTGCTGGCTGGTGGTCTGGCGAACCTCGAAGCCTTGCTTCGACGCCTCCTTAAGGACTTTCCTCGTGTCCTTGTCCACAGCTTCCCTTCCCATCCTTAGTTCACAATTGAATATTATAACGGTGGCTGAAGGTAGGCAAGTAGAAACTATTCATCCTGTTTCCCAGCTTGCCGCAACGGCCTCGCCTAGCCGGTCTACGACCTCGGCCAGGTGGTGTGGGAGGACATTCATGCTAGCCGCACGGACAAAAGGCGAACTGTGGGAATGTGCCCATAGAATGATTGTTGAGCACCTGCCCCGGCGAGGGTTGATGCGTTCAGTTCCGAATAGATGCGGGGGGTTGGCGGCCCAGGCTGGTTGGCCCTACCTAGGGAGAGGCGAGTGTCATGGGGTTATTCTCAAGGAAGAAGAATAAGGCTGCCGCGTTTGGCGGGTCTTCGGGTGCGCCACGCGCTGATTTGGTGGTGCCGATGCTGGCTGGGCAGGCTTGGGTCGATGCCAACGAGCAGACGTTTTCGCAGCTGCCCGATTTCCCTGCTGGACAGTGGCCGTTCGCCGCGCCTATCGCCGACGGGCTTTACGTCACTTACGCGATTGATCCGGGGCCGGGTTGGGAAGTGGTCAAGCTGGATGACGTGGCAGCCTATGGGGGCGCTGAGGCGCTGCACGCTGCGGCTTTGGCGAATCTTGGCGGACGTGGCGACATCCAGATTGAAGGCGCTGGCGGGAGGTATATTCTCATCCTTCCCGATGAGCGGGATCTTTCCATTTCGGCGCTGCTTGATCCTGGGCGCTGGCGTTCCGCCGTCGAGGTCGGCGGCGACTTGGTGGTTGCCATTCCCACCCGCATCGGGGCCTATTTGTGCGGGGCCGAAGACGAGGATGCCATCGCAGAACTGGCGCAGATCGCCCAAGAGTACTTCAACGATGGCGACGGCAAACCGGTATCGCCAAACCTCTACCGGCTCACTCCCGCCGGCTTGGCGCTGCTGGATTGAACCCTGCCCCGGCTCAAGCGGCGGCGGTTTTCTATCTGCTTTGTGACCGGGGTTTGGGGCTGGGTTCGGTGTGGATCGTGATGCTAGGCTGCTGGCACACACCACCCGGCGTCTCTGGCACCGGGTTATTTTTGTCTTCCAGCCGCTTTAATCACCGCAGGTTGAAGTCTGGGTTCGGCTAGCGGGTGATCTCCGACAGCAGGGTTGCGAAACGGGTGGGTTCCTCGAAGAGGGGGGAGTGCGCTGAGTTTTCGAATAGGTGGAATTCTTTGATTGGCGCGGCGATGGTTTCGAGGTATTGCTGGGAGAGTTTCCAGTTGACGGTGTAGTCGTGGGCGCCGCTGACGAAGTGGGTGGGGATTTGGAGCGCTGGGACTTGCTGGGGCAGGTTTACGGTGAAGAGTTCGTCGACGAGGGCGGTTTTCTCGCGTAGGAATGATTTGGCTTGCCATTGGGCGAGTTTTTCTGGAAGCGTGTAGGCCGGTGAGAGCAGGTGGGGCAGGAAAATTCCGGTGGCGGTGGAGCGCATTTCCCTGGTGGTCCCTACTCCGAGGTCGTGTTCGGCTTGCTCTCTGACTTCCGAATCGAAGAAGGCGCGTGCAGCGGTTTCGGATTCCGCGACCGGGAAGGCGTCGAGTTTTCCGACCATGCTTTTGTTGCCCAACTCCGCGTACCGCTGGCGCAGATAGCTATGTGCCAGGCGCTCACTTGCCACGGTGTCGCTGATCTGCCCGACGCTGACGTAGGCTGAATACAACTCTGGCGCCCGCCAGGCGGCCTGGATGCCGATGAACGTTCCCCAAGAATGCGCGAGCAGGATGACCTGTTGCTGGCCGAAACGCTCTCTGAGATAACGGGATACCGCTATCGCGTCTTCGACCAACTGCGCTGAGGTCACCGAAGCCGCATCCAGGTCTGGGCGCCAGGAGAGGCCAGCGCCGCGCTGCTCCCAATAACAGACCACGAATAGGTCTTCCAATGCCGCCAAATGCTTTTCGGCCAAGAAATACTCCGGCATCCCCGGCCCGCCATGCAGGAATAGCACGACGGGGTTGCTCACGCTGCGTCCCCGGATAAACATTCCCTGGGGTTCGCCGTTGATCTCAACCCAAATCTTTTCCGAGATTGAACCGGCGACGGGATTGCCAGCAGGGTCTTGGTAAGGGGCCGGTCGGCCAGGGCTGAGCCACAAGGCCGTTCCCAAAGCCACGACCAGCAACCCCAGAGTGCCAAAGCCAACCGCAGCCATTGCCTTTTTCCTTCTTTTCACGGGTTCACCCTTGGCTCCGCAAGATGCCCTCAAGTGTGGATTCCCAATCTTTGCCGTAATGGACGTGCTTCATGGTGGCGATCCCAGCAAGGCCGTGGACCGTGCTCCACAGCGCGATGATCGCGTCTTGCATGTGCTCGGGCCGCACCCGTCCACCGAGAACCGCCAAGGCGGTTTGGCGCAGCAATTCGTAGGGCGGGAAATTCCGGGAGCCGTCGGCATCCTCGGCAAGATCGATGGTCATGGTGGGCCAAGAGAATAGGAACGGGTAATAGTGGGCGTTTTGGATGAAGAACATGACGTACGCCTTGCCCAGCGCGATGAGTTGGGCCGGTTCGCCATCCGGGGCGGCGTCCAAGCCCGCAGTGAGCGCGTCCATCAACTGGCCGGTGACGTGCTCCTGCATGGCAGCGAGCAATTCGGCTTTCCCGGCGAAATAGCTGTACGGCGCGGCCTGGCTGACGCCGCAAATCCGGGCCAACCGCCGCAAGGAAAGCTGCTGCGCCCCCTCAGCGTTGATCAGTTGGATGCCGTTCTCGATCAGCGCCCGCCGCAGATCGCCGTGATGGTAATTCGCCGCCATGCCCAACCTCTATCTTAACGTCGTTAAGATGACTCTAGGCTAGAATCTTAACGCCGTCAAGATAAGGAGAAAACGCAGTGGCTGCCTGGTTGGCAAAACTGCGGCTACCGCGTGGGCTGGACCAATTTCGCCAACGTCGCCCGAGCGCCGAGTTGATGCAAGTCGCCCAAGACGGACAAGTATGCCTCTCGGAAGCGCGGGGCGTCGATTGCGTTCCCGAACAGTTCGCGGTCGGCGATGAAAGCGTCCGGAACCTGCGGGTAGCGTGCCGCTGCCGCCATCACGCGGGGTGCCAACCGGTCCACCACATCGATCGCAGCGCCTTGTTCATCGACGCCCTCGGCGTAACGCGCCCAACTTGCGACGATGGCCGCCGAGAGTTCGACCGGCCTTCCCGCCGCCAGATTCTCGCGCACCACCGGCATCAGCCATTTCGGAATTCGGTCTGAGCTTTCCGCGCACAGGCGCACCACTGTGTTGGCCACGTTGGCGTTGCCGAAGCGTTCGATCAGGCGGCTCTTGTAGGCGTTCAAATCCACTCCGGGGACCGGGGCGAGCGTCAAAGTGGCCTCTTCGTCCATGTAGCGCCTGAGGAAGCCAGCGATCAGCGGATCGTGGCCGGCATCATGCACCGCGCGGTAACCAGCCAGATAGCCGAAGTAG
>JAIRXX010000346.1 GCA_031268065.1 Propionibacteriaceae bacterium | reverse complement strand
GATTCCGGGCTGGTCCACGCCGGGGGAGTGGGCGCGGGGCACTTCGTGAAGATGGTCCACAACGGAATTGAATACGGCATGATGCAGGCGCTCGGCGAGGGCTACGAGTTGCTGCGGGCCGAAACCTTGGTTGCCGATCCGGATGCCGTCATCGACTCCTGGCGCGAGGGCAGCGTCGTCCGCTCCTGGTTGCTCGACCTGCTGGTCAACGCCACCTTGGCCGACCCCGGTTTGGCCAGCTATCTGCCCCAAGCGTCCGAGTCGGGCGAAGCCCGCTGGATGATCGCGGCGGCGCTCGGCAATGGCGTCCCAGTCCCAGTCACGGCAGCCGCGCTATACGCCCGGCAGGTCTCCAGCGGCGGCGGCGCCGACACCATGCGTGCCGTGGCCGCGCTGCGAAACCAGTTCGGCGGCCACCCCGCCGCGCTGCAGGGTGCCAGCTGACCAAGCAAGCTGGTTGCGGTGGAGCCCGCGTCCATCGTTTCTCCTGACGTGAAAGCTTCCCAGGCGCGGCCAGCCCTGGGAAGCTGAAGTTGCCGCGGCAATTGGCAATGTTTTCCCGATAAGCCACGCGCTCAGTCTGGATATGGCAGGAAAGCGGTCGTCGATTAGGTGGTTTTACCCCGGCTGGGTTGCCCTCCCGGCGCATAGTAGGAGCAGAAGCCGCCCACCATCTCCTTGATGAGGGCATTCTGTCCGCCAGGGCTGAGCGTCACCGGGCTGCCATCGGGCAGGACAACCGGGATGCGCGCCATCTCGCGCTCCGAGGCGTACTGGGCCACCAGGCCGGGCACCGCCTTGAGATAGTCGGCCAGTTGGCCGTCGAACGGTTTCGAGCCGTAGGCGCGGATCACATTGAGTGCCTCAGCCCTGATCTGGTAGCACCACTTGGGCGAATTGACCGGGCGCGACGGGTCGTCCGGGTTCTCCTGGACCAGGCCCGCGCCTACAAACTGGTGCAAGGTGAACTGCCTGACGGTCTCCCGAGTGTTCGGCGCGTATTCGACGCCGTACTCGTCCCTGATCCAGTCCATGATGGCCCGTGTACCCAGCGGCGATGCGTCAGCTTCTGGCCACGGATCATCGGGCCGGAGTTTCAGCAGCGCGAGCAGGACCAATGCCGAGCGCTCGTTGGACCGCTCCGCGTCGAACCCGAGTGATTCGAGGATGGTCCGGGTATCCCCGATCCGAACGTGTGCGTCTTCCTTCATGCTGTCACCGGTTCCAACGCCATGCTTCCAACGAGGGCATCGAGGCGTTCCTGGTCAGGAAGGTCATCAAGCTGGCTGCCGAGTCGGCGCAACGTGTCCTCACATGGATAGTTCATAGACCGCAGATCGGTGGCGTTGACCTGGGTGTGCCCGGAGAAGGTGCGGAAGTAACGGTCCACCACCGAACTGTTCAACCAAGCGCACAAGCCCCACGCCAACTCCCGATCCAACCCGGACCCACCGAAGTGGAAGACATTCAGGTGATTCTCGAACGCGACTGGCTTCCCGTCGTGCTGAATCGGATCCCACACGGCGGCGACGATCCGGCGACGCTCCTCTTTGGCAGAGAACCTCTTCACCAAGACGTAGTAGCCACTCGGCATGAGCGCCTTGTGGTCGGTGGGGTCGAGAAGCCGGAACCCTTGCGGCTTACCGATAGAGCGCGGCCACAGCACTTCGCCGCCGCGTAGATTCCCCGGGTAGATCAGCGGTGCGCTGTCTGGCTTTGGAATCTGCTGGAGGTTGCCTCGCGTCCGGAAGTCAACCACCCGCCCGGTTGACACCTTCACGTCTAGTTCGGCCAAGGAGGCGGGCAGGGACGCGACCGCCCGCACGGCGTCGTCGTCGGCGTCGTCGGTGGTAATCCTGATGAACTGGTGCGGGTCGCCCGGCGCAACCAATTCGTCGTAGGGTACGCGGCGCTCATTCGTTTCACCCGTGTGATCGCGCGACGAGGTGATCGTGACCAGGCCATGCTCTCCGCCTTTCGTGGCTGAGAACACGATGTTCTCCTGCAGCACGCCCGTGTCGGCAAAGACTGTGGAGCGGGACTCGAACGTGTGAATCTGGTCGAAAGCCACCTGCCGCAGCAGCCTCTTGCGGAACTGCTCAAAATACGGGCCGTTGGCGAATGACCGTGGTGTGATTGCCACCAACTGCCCGCCTGGACGTAGCGAGTCCACGCCCAGGGCCACAAAGGCCGCGTAAAGGTTGCCGACGTCCCAGCCAATCGCCTCCAGCGACCTCCGCTGCCACGACGCGGCAGCCAGCTTCTTGTACGGCGGATTCATGATGGCCAGATCGAAGCCGTCACCTAACTCCGTCTCCATGCCGGTCTGGAGAGTGATCACATCGCCATGCGCAATGTTGACCCGAACCCGCACTCCAGCCCGCCGACCATGTTCCTCACACAGCTCAGCAGTCGCCCGCAGAGCGGGAAGAAGCGAGGAGTCGAGTTCGACTGCGGTGACCTCGACCCGCTCAATCTGTTGCCCGCCGCAGACGCGATCCACGATGGCGGCCGTGAGCATCCCCGACCCGGCACCAGGGTCCAGCACCCGCAGACACCGGGTCTTGGGCAGCGTCGGCAGCGCGGCGATCAACTCAGCCGCACGCATGGGAGTGAAGTACTGTCCCTGGGTGGACTGGGCTGATTGGTCGAGGCCAACTGTGGCTTCGACTCTGACCCATTCGGCCCTATCCAGCAGTCCTTCACTCACACCGCCAAGTCTACGGGCTGGCACCGACAGGAACCGACCGGACACCCAGAGGGTTTGGCCGTCACCGATTCGGAGCGGTTTGGAGCCTACTAGACTGGGTGGCCTTAGTTAGGGGGCGGGGACGCGCATGAAAACGGTGGCAGTTTGGCTGGCAATCGCCGTTGCGCTTGCTGGCTGTGCCAAAGCGCCCCGGTTGCCCGCAGCGGAGAGCCCGCCTACGCCTACGGCCAGTTCGCAGTCGGGGCCGGTGGTGGACGCCACGCCTGGTGCGCCGCCGACTCCGACGCCGTCCAGCCCGTCGCCTGGTGGGAGTGTGGCGCCCGATCCGGCGCCGACAGCCGCTAAGCCGCCGGAAGACACCCGCTCGGGAGCGGGGCTGGATGTCCCTTACCAAGTCAACGGCATCATCGTCGTATCGCCGAAGCATCCGATCTCCAAGAAGTATGTCCCTGAGTTGGCCAAGTCGGGCGGACTCACCCCGGAGGCGAAAAAGGCTTTGGACAAGATGACCAAGGCCGCGAAGGCGGACGGGATAACGGTCAAGATTCGCTCCAGCTACCGCTCGTACGCAGAGCAGGCGGAGTTGCTCAAGCGCAAGATCGTTGAATACGGCGATGAGGCGAAGGCCCGCCGCTACAACGCCGAAGCCGGAAAGAGCGAGCATCAGACCGGTCTGGCGGTCGATCTGTGGGATGGCCGGACTTGGGGAGACGCGATTCGCAATACCAAGCTGGGGAAGTGGCTGTGGAAGCATTCTCGGGAGTACGGCTTCATCCTGCGCTACCCGCCGGGCAAGGAGAAGATCACCGGCTATATCTATGAGGCCTGGCATTTCCGCTACATCGGCGCCGATTCGCGCAAGTTCAAGCCCAACGACAAGATGACCTTGGAAGAATACTTGGGAATCGCGTAAGCGGCTTGCCTGTTTCCGGCAAGATGGTACCGTCCGCGTCCATAGGCGCGGCCTCCCCCGAAGGCGGTTGCCCTGAAGCGGAGCGTCGCGGCGGGGTATGACTTCGGGGTGAGCGTCGCGGGCGGCGAGCCTCGCAGCTGTCGAGGAGGCATGCGGATGAGCGATTTAGGCTTGGCCCAGCTAGGCGTGGGCAAGAGGCTTGGCATTTTGACCAGCGGTGGAGACGCCCAGGGCATGAATGCGGCGGTGCGCGCCGTCGTTCGCACCGCGCTCAGCGCTGGAGCGGAAGTGTTCGCTTGCTACGAGGGCTTCCAGGGGATGATCGACGGTGGTTCCGGCATCCGCAAACTGGCTTGGGAAGATGTCGGAAAGATTCTAAACCTGGGCGGCACGGTGATCGGCACCTTCCGCTCCAAGGATTTTCGGGAGAAATCTGGCCGGGTGAGAGCCGCTGAGAACCTGCTCGCGCACGGCATTGACCGGCTGGTGGTCATCGGCGGGGACGGGACGCTCTCCGGGTTGAACGAATTCGCCCAGGAATGGCCGGAGATTCTGCAACAGCTGCAGGACGAGGGACGCATCGCCGCTGAGACCGCCGCAGCCCATCCGCAACTCCACTTCGCGGGCCTGGTCGGCTCTATCGACAACGATCTGGTGGGCACCGACATGACCATCGGCGCGGATTCCGCCCTACACCGGATCGTGGACGCCATCGACGCGCTCTCCTCGACCGCCGCCAGCCACCAAAGGGCGTTCGTCATCGAGGTGATGGGACGCCACTGCGGCTATCTCGCGCTGATGAGCGCCATCGCCGGTGGCTGCGACTATGTGCTCATCCCGGAAGACCCCCCCGAGCCGGGATGGGAGGAACGGATGTGCGAGGCGCTGATGAAGGGCCGGGCCGGAGGCCGCCGGGATTCGATGGTGGTGGTGGCCGAGGGCGCCATCGACCGCGCCGGACAGCCGATCAGCAGCGAATACGTCCGGGAAGTCATTGCGCGCGGCACCAACGAGGACGTCCGGGTGACGATCCTCGGGCATGTGCAGCGCGGCGGCACGCCCAGCGCGTACGACCGTTGGGCGTCCACCTGGTTGGGCTACGAAGCCGCCAAGGACGCGCTCAGCGCCGAGCCAGGCTCGACAGGCCAGGTGGTCGGCTTTTGCGGGAACACGATTGCCCGCGTTCCTTTGGTGGAGGCGGTGCAAAACACCCGGTCGGTGCCGACGCTCATCGCGGCTGGCGATTACGCCACCGCGCTGCGGCTGCGCGGCGGCTCTTTCTCGGAGATGGCGGGCGTGTTGGCCGAATTGGTGGAGCCGGCGAAGGTGAACGCCGGGCAGGGCGCGAAGCGGGTGGCCATCATCCACGCCGGTGGGTTGGCGCCGGGGATGAATGTCGCCGCGCGGGCCGCCGTGCGGCTGGGGGTCAGCCGGGGTCTGATGATGCTCGGGGTGGAGGACGGTTTCGTCGGCTTGGCCGAGGGCCGGGTCCGCGAGATCGGCTGGGCTGATGTGGAGGGCTGGATAACTTCCGGGGCCGAGCTGGGCCTGCGCCGGTCGGTGCCGAAGGTGGAAGAGCTTTACGCTTTGAATCGCACCCTGGAGCAGCACCAGGTGGACGCGCTGCTCGTGGTCGGTGGGTGGAATGCCTACCAAGGCGCCCAGCTGATGGACCAGGAGAAGGGCCGCTACCCGTCGTTCCAGATTCCTGTGGTTTGCGTCCCAGCCAGCATTGACAACAATCTGCCCGGTTCTGACTTGGCCATCGGGGCGGACACCGCGCTCAATGTGATCGCTGAGTCCATTGACCGGAT
>JAIRXX010000211.1 GCA_031268065.1 Propionibacteriaceae bacterium | reverse complement strand
ACGGGAAACAGCCACCTGCATCCCATCGAGGCGGCTGCACGGTTCCATCTGGAGTTTGAATCCATCCACCCTTTCATTGACGGCAACGGACGCACCGGCAGGCTCCTGCTCAACCTCATGCTGCTCCAAGCCGGATACCTGCCCATCAACATCAAATACACCGACCGCCAGCGTTACTACGACTGCTTCAAAGCCTGGGATGACGACAGAGATTCCCAGCCCATGACCGCCATCATCGCCGAATACGCCACCGGACGCCTACGCGAATGGCTCACCATCCTCGACACCGCGTTACCCGCATGACGCGCCCCGGCCCGATACGACGCCGACACAATCAGCCGCGTTCGGCGAGGAAGCCTAGCACCCGAAAGTCAGCCGATTGAAAGTGTGCTCAAGCCAGCCGTCGTTGGTCGCGGCTGCTGGAGACACGACATGGCGTAAGCACATCACTCGCCTAATTCACGCCGCAACTGGTCAAGGGAGACGCGCACTCCATCATCGGCCTGCTTGGCCGAGTGATATGCCGCCAGATCAGCCGCCGCTTCCAATTCCTCAAGCAATTCAAGATCGTCCGGCGAAATCAAAACTGCGGCTACCTTGCCGTGGCGGGTAACCGCTACACGTTCGCTGGCGAAACGCACCCGCCCCATAACATCGGCCAGATCGTTGCGCAGCCCACGGGCGCTGACCGTCGAAGTGATAGTGTCCATATGTACATAATATGCCATATGCCCACGACTCGCCGTGTTCAACATCTCTTGCCCCAAGCCGCGCCGCCACAGGCTAGCGGGGGTTTTGAGGGCTGGCCAGAGTTGGCCGACTAGGCTCTCGATACAGACAGCACCATACAGGGCATCGTCCAGACAAGGACATTTACCGGTGCCCGGTGTTTTGGCAATTGGCGGGCCACCCCATAGGCTCTCGGCAATTAGCGATCCAGAGACAGAATCTTTACCAGGCCGCACCCATACCAGCGCTAGCCGAGGGTTTTGACGGCGGCTTGGGCTAGGGCTTGGGCCACTTCTTTGCGGAAGGTCTTGGAGCGCAGCAGCTTCACGTCCTTGGCGTTGCGCATATTGCCCATCTCCATCATTATTCCGGGACTCTTGGAGAGGTTCAGGGTGGCGATGTCGCTGCGCGGGCTGAGCGCGGTGCCTTTGCCGATGTAGGTGGAACGCGGCATGTCGGTCAGCTTCTCAATGGCGGCGCGGGCGTTCTCGGCCAGCTTGCGGGAGGTCTTCTCCACCTTCGAGCCGCCTGCCATCGTGGTGGACAAGATCACATGGAAGCCGCGTGCGCCTTTGGAATAGCTGCCGTCGGCGTGGATGGAGATGAGCAGGTCGGCTTTGTTGTCATTCGCCGTCTGCGCCCGGACGTTGACGCATGGCCCCTGCCCGGAATCGTTCTTCCGGGTCAGCACGACTTTCGCGCCCAGCGATTCCAATTCAGAGCGCAACTCCTGGGCTTGCAGCCAGTTGAAGGTGTGCTCCGGCCAACCGTCGTTGGTCGCGGTGCCCGACGAATTGCAGGGCTTCTTCTTGCCGTTGCCAGCCGGAACCTTCTTGCGGTTGGCCGAGTTGTAAAGCTTGTTGTGGCCGGGATCGACCACGATCACCCGCCCTGCCAAAGGCTTCGCGGCGGGCTTGGGCGTCTCGGCGGGCTTCGGGGATGCGGACGCGGCAGACGTCGGCGGGGCGGATGGGGCCGGGGAGACGCTCGGGGAAGCTGTCAGTGCCTGTGTCGGGGAGGAGTCGGGGCTGGCGGCGGCGGGACTGGCGGACAATGCTGGCTCGGCCCGCCCGTCTGGGCTGGCGATCGTCGGGGCAGCTGTGCAGCCGCTCGCGGACAGCCCCAGCACCAGCGCCAAGACTACCGGCGCGACTAGATCGACCAGCGGTTTGCGACCCTGCCGGATGAGCCGAGTCCCGCGCTCCCGGTATCCCCGATTTCTGGACCACGGCGAGGCGTTGGGAGGACAGTTTGCAGGACTGCCTGGGCGGCTCTTTCGCGGGATCATTTCTGCCTCTTCAAAACTTGGTCTACCAGCCGTCGCCGCGCGGACGCTTTGCGCGGCTGGATCACAGCCTGCATGCGTGGATGTTGGTGACCAGGATGGCCTCCGCGCCGACGTCCCACAGGTCGTCCATGATCCGCTGCGAATCGGCTCTGGGGATCATCGCCCGCACGGCAACCCAGCCCGGCTGGGCCAGCGGGGAGACCGTCGGCGAGTCCAGCCCCGGAGTGATCGCTATCGCCTGCTCCAGCTTCGCCTGCGGGACGTTGTAATCGACCATCAGGTAGGTGCGGGCGGCGATGACGCCGTTCAGCCGCCGTACCAGCAGGTCGGTGGCCGCCGATGCCAACACCGGGCGGCGCTGGATCAGGATCGCCTGCGACACCAGCAACGGCGCCCCGAAAAGCTCCAGCCCAGCGCGGCGCAGCGTCGAACCGGTCTCCACCACGTCGGCTATCACATCGGCCACGCCCAGCCGCACTGACGACTCGACCGCCCCGTCCAAAGTGATGAGGCGGGCGCTCACGCCAGCCTTCTCCAGATAGGCGCGCACCAGGCCGGGATAGCTCGTCGCTATCCGCTTCCCATCCAAATCGGCCACCTTCAGCTTAGAACCCTCGGGGGCGGCGAAACGGAAACGGGTCTCACCAAAGCCCAGCTCCAAAACTTCGTCGGCCAAGGCGGCGGAATCGAGCAGCATATCCCGCCCGGTCACCCCGACATCCAGCGTCCCCTCTCCCACATAGACCGCTATGTCGCGCGGGCGCAGGTAATAGAACTCCACCTGGTTGCGCTCATCGAGCAGGACAAGCTCTTTGGGGTCGCTGCGCTGGCGGTAGCCCGCCTCCCGCAGCATTTGCGCCGAAGCTTCGGCCAACGAGCCCTTGTTCGGCACGGCAACTTTCAGCGCCGCGCCATCGGGGGTTGTTTCTGGATTCGCTGACACCCGATGCCTCACAGATACTCGTAGACGTCTTCAAGCTCCAGCCCGAGGCTGAGCATCATAACTTGCAGGTGGTAGAGCAACTGGCTGATTTCCTCAGCCGCCTCTTCCCTGCTCTGGTATTCGGCGGCCATCCACACCTCGGCCGCCTCCTCAACGATCTTCTTGCCGATCGCGTGGACACCGGCGTCTAGCGCCCGCACCGTACCCGAACCCTCTGGGCGCCTGGTGGCGCGATCCTTCAGAAAGGCGAATAATTCCTCAAAAGACTTGCTCACAAGCGCTGAGTCTACCCAAGATTGATCCCCAACAGCGCGTCTACGACTCGTACGGCCAAAGCAGTCGCGGCAGGATTGGTGCCGGGCTTCTTCGCCCACCGGTCCACAGCCGCTAGCGCGGTGGGCGCGTCCAAGTCGTCAGCAAGTGCCGTCCGGACGCCGTTTAGCAGTTCGCCAGCGTAGCGGATACCCGCCGACGGATCGAACTGGCCTGTTGCCGAAGCGGCATTCCCAGCAACGCGGGCGGCGCTCCTCCAGCGTTCCAGCCTAAGGGCGGCACGCGGTAATTCATCTGCGGTGTATTCCCAATCGCTGCGGTAGTGGTGGTCGAGCAACAGCAGCCGCACCGCCATCGGATCGGCGCCGCCAGCCAGCAGCTTGTGGACGAAGATCAAATTGCCCCGAGACTTGCTCATCTTCTCGCCGTCCAAGCCGACCATTCCGACGTGCAGATACGCCTTGGCGAACCGCTGGCCGGTGAGCTGGGTCGCCTGGGCGGCACACATCGGGTGGTGTGGGAAGGCCAAGTCCTTGCCGCCAGCCTGCACATCGAAATCCGCCCCCAGAGCCTTGAGGGCGATTGCCGCGCATTCCACATGCCAGCCCGGACGGCCCCGGCTATCGGGCGGTGCCGGGATAGCCGCGCTGACCGGCGCGGCCCAACTAGGCTCCCCTGGCCGCTCGGCACGCCAGACCAGCGGATCGAGCGGATGCCGTTTCCCCGGACGGTCTGGGTCGCCTCCCCGCTCAGCGAAGGTGGCCAGGTCGGACTCCAAGTCCCGGCCAGCCAAGAATTCCGGGGCAGACTCGACGGAGAAATACCAATCCGGGCATCCATCGCCCACCTGGTAGACCGCACCGCGCTGGGCCAGCTCGGCGACCAACGCCACCACATCGTCCATGCTCTCCACCACGCCGCGATAGACGCCGGGGGGAACCACCCGCAGCGCCTCCATGTCCGAGCGGAACAGCTTTATCTGCGACGCGGCCAGCTCGCGCCATTCCACCCCGGTCGCCGCCGCCCGTTCCAGCAGCGGGTCATCGACGTCGGTGATGTTCTGCGCGTAATCGACGTCCAGCTTGGCGTCCAGCCAAACCCGGTGCAACAAGTCGATTGACACATAGGTGAAGGCGTGGCCCAGATGGGTGGCGTCGTAAGGGGTGATGCCGCAGGCGTACAGCTTGGCCTTGCCGATGTCCGGGCCGACGCGGACCCGCCGCCTCGTCACTGAGTCGAAGACCACCACCGGGCCGCCTCGGCCAGGCAGCCTCACTGATTCAATCGCCCGCCATGCTCGCATGACGCCAAAGCCTACCGCTGTCTGGGCCAGGCAGCCGGGATGTCGGGCCGGGTGCGTCAATCCTGGTAGTTGGCGTCCACAACGCTGCGGCGAATCATGCCCGCCGCTTCTTTGCAACTGGCCCGCAGTACAGGGCTGGCCTCACCCAACTGGTCGAGGGCATCCACGACTTGACGGGCATTTCGGACGAAATCGCCGGCTGTCAGCTCGCTCTCGTCCAGCACCTCACCCAGCGGACGCCCCGAAGCCCAGTCGAAGACGGCCTCCGCGAAACCGATGTCCGGCTCCGGCGAACCCGGCAACCGGTTGTCGCGCTCAACCAGGCTCACCCGCCGCCAGATTCCGCGCAATTCGGACTGCGCCTTCTCGCTGGCCCGATTCGGCATCCGATGCTGGACCCGGCGGTCCCCGCGCGACTCGTAGACCAGGCTGGAGACCACCGCAGCCAGCCCCGGCCCGCTCAGCCCGGCGAATACGCCGTCCTTTACCGCCTCGGCCACCACGAGGTCCAGCTCGGAATAAATCCGGGTGAGCATCCTCCCGTCAGCGGTCAATTCCTGTCCGCCAGCGGTCAAATAGCCCAGCGATTCCAGCACCGAGCAAATACGGTCAAAGCGCACCGCGATGGTGTTGGTGCGCAGCCGGGATTTCCCGGTATCCCGGTTGCGCCGGGAACGCTGGGCGTAGCGCTGCAGGGTCGCGTCGGCCTGGTATTGGGCGAATGAGCGTTCCAAGAGCTGTCTGGCCTGGGCGCGGCCAACGGTGGCGACGAAATTCGCCGCCATGTTGTAGGTGGGCTGGAACGAAGAGCGCAGCGGATAGGTGCGCCTGCTCGCCAGCCCGGCCACCGCCCTCGGATCGAGGCCCGGTTGCCAATTCACGACGGCGTGGCCCTCCACGTCGATCCCCCGGCGTCCGGCGCGTCCGGTCAACTGGGTGTACTCTCCGGCGGTGATGTCGGCGTGGTGCTCGCCGTTGAACTTCACCAATTTCTCCAACACCACCGACCTGGCAGGCATGTTGATGCCCAGGGCCAGCGTCTCAGTGGCGAAGACCACCTTCACCAGCCCGCGCCCAAAGCCTTCCTCGGTGGCGGCTTTGAACGCCGGAAACATCCCAGCGTGGTGGGCGGCGATTCCGCAGCGGAAGGCGTCGCAGAAAGCCCCATAGTCGAGTGCCGCCAAATCGGCGGTGCTCAGCCCTTCGGCGTGGCGGCTGGCTATCTCGTCCAATTCGACACGCTCAAAGGAGTTGGTCAGCTGCGGCCCGGACCGCATCAATTGGGAGACGGCGGTGTCGCAGCCCTGCCGGGAGAAGATGAAGTAGATAGCCGGGAGCAGCCCCTCCGCGCTCAACCTCTCAATGGTGGCATCCCGCCTGGGCACCAGGCGTTGGTTGGCTTCCCGCCTGCGGCTGTCTGCCGCGCCGCCGTAGCGGCCCGAGCCGTAGCTGGCCCGTTTGCCGTTGCCCGAACGTCCTCTGGGGCGCCTGGAGTCGTCCCGCAGCGCCCGCGTCTCCTGCTTGGCCAATTGCAGCAGCTTCGGATTGACCTCGCCTGACACCGGGGCGGCGGCAGCGCCGGAGAGCGCCGCAACGCGCTGGTCGAAGAGGTCGTAAAGGTCGCGCCCCGCCATGACATGTTGGAACAGCGGCACCGGGCGCTGCTCCCAGAGCACGATGGCGGTGTCACCGCGCACCTCGTCCAGCCAGGCGCCGAATTCCTCGGCATTGCTGACGGTGGCCGACAGCGCGATCACCCGCACCGATTCTTCCAAGGTGATGATCACCTCTTCCCAGACCGCCCCCCGGAACCGGTCGGCCAGGTAATGCACCTCGTCCAGCACGACGAAGCCGAGACCGCGCAGCGTGGGCGAGGACGCATAGATCATGTTGCGCAACACCTCGGTGGTCATCACCACCACTGGCGCCTCACCGTTCACCGAGATGTCCCCGGTCAGCAGCCCAACATTCTGCTCGCCGTGGCGGGCGCAAAGATCGCGGTATTTCTGGTTGCTCAACGCCTTGATCGGAGTGGTGTAGAAGCATTTGCGACCGGTGCGCAGCGCGAGAAAGCAGGCGAATTCCCCCACCACGGTTTTCCCCGCCCCGGTCGGGGCGGCCACCAACGCGCCCTTGCCGCCAGCGACAGCCTGGCAGGCTTCGAGTTGAAACGAGTCCAGGGCGAAGGGAAATCCCTGGGCGAACAGCGCCACGTCCGCAGCCAAATCACCGCTCATGGCAGATACACCCGCAGTGCCCTGGGCGCGGCCCGCAGCCTGATCGGGACCGCGCCGACATCCTCCCCATCGGCGTATGCGTACAGTTCGTCGCCGTCCACCACCACTTCTTTTGCCCGCAGGCAGCGCACAGCCGGATCGTTGACGAACGCGCCGCTGAACATCGCTGGCAGCAAACGCAGCAATGTCATTCGGCTGACCGGATTGATGATCGTCACGTCGAGCATTCCGTCGCGGACGTCCGCAAATGGGCATCCCCGCATTCCGCCGCCGAAATATCCCGCATTGCCCACGCAAACAAACATTGCGGTCTGCACCAGCGGCTGGGAGTCGATCAGCAGCCGATACGCAAGCGGCTCGAAAGCGCTCAACTCGGCCAGCGCGGCATAGGTGTAGCTCAACGAGCCAATCGTCCAGCGCATCTTATTCACCCTGGCATTCACCCGGGCGTCAAATCCGGAGCTGAAAATCGACCCGGCGAAACGCCGCCTGGTGCCATCGGCGAGGTTTCCCGTCATCTCCATCAGATCGATATGGCCGGTATTTCCTTTGGTGATCACACCGACCGCCCCCAAAGTCTGCGCGTGTACTCCGACCCCCCGGCAGAAATCGTCGCCCGAACCAGCCGGCACCAACCCGAGTGGGACGTCTGTGCCTCCGCAGGCGTTCAGGCCCAGGTGCATCATGCCGTCGCCGCCCATCACCAGCAGCGAATCCGGATGGCGCCCAGCTGCGCCGGGGCGGGCTGCCTCGACGGCGGCGGCGCAATACGCGCCCGCCTCGGCGAAGCTGGAGGTCTGGTAGACCTTGAGGCTCACCCCCGGCAAGGCTTTGAGCAGGGCCGCTGTCACTGTGGGCAACAGGGCTTTGGCCTTGCCCCGCCCAGCCCTGGGGTTCACCACCAAGCTGAAGGTGGTCTGGTCGTATTCCGAACTCACTGCCGTACCATTTCTGTTTCTGTGCTACGCCGATTTCCTACGATCATGCACTTTGGCGATGATTTCGGCAATTAAGTAGAGCAAGACCATCGGAACCGACAGCGCCAGCATTGAGAACGGATCGGTGGAAGGGGTGGCCAAGGCGGCGAAGACGAATATTCCGAACACCACATAAGAGCGCAGCGCGGCAAGCCTCTTGGCGGAGACGACGCCGAGCAGGTTCAATCCCACGACCACCACCGGCATCAAGAACCCCAAGCCAAAGATCAACATCAGCTGCAGCGTCAGCGACAGGAATTGGGTGACCTCCAGCAGGTTTGTCACCGGCACGCTGCTCGGGGTGAACGACAGCATCACCGAGATGCCCTGCGGCAAGATGTAATAGCCGACCAGCACCCCGGCCAGAAACAGCGGAATGGCCGTCGCCAAGAAGATGGTCAGGTATTTCTTCTCTTTGTCCAGCAGCGCCGGGGTGATGAATCTCCACAATTGGTACAGCCAAACCGGGCTGGCAGCCGCCAACCCTGCCGTCACACAGGTCTTCAGCGCCAGGGTGAAGGGCGCGACAACCCCGGAAATCACCGTCGCCGGATGCAGGTTCGGATCGCTGTCAGCCAATATTTGCACCGCCCGCAGATAGGGCAGCAACAAGAGTTGGTACAACTGGTCGTACCAGATCGCGGACAGCCCAGCGGCAAGGATGACCGCAGCCACACTGACGATGAGCCGATAACGTATTTCCCGCAGATGGTCTGCCAGGGACATCACCCCACCGGGTGTGGCCTCCGGCGGACGCAGCCATTTGGGAATAAGGTTACGCTTGCCCATTTGCGGCTGGCGGCTCCTCGCCATCTGGTTCCGGCGTACTCTGCGGCGGCGATGGGGGTTCGACCGGTTCCGGGTCTCTCGGCTCGCTGGCCGTCGTGGCGCTCACTTCCTCTTTGAACTCGCGGATCGCCTTCCCGGCGTTCTTACCGACACCGGCCAGCCGCGAGCCGCCGAATAGCAGCGCTGCGACCACTAAGAGGATCACCCATTCCCAACCACCAAGATTCGGCATAGAGACTCCAATTCCTATTCGTTTCCGCTTGTCAAAGCCAGTTGGCCAACGAGATCGCCCAATTCTTCAGCGCGTGTGCCGAGCATCTCGAACTCGGAAAACAAATCTGCGGCCTTGTGCGCCAGCCAGACGGCATAGCAAATCAACATGACGATCCCGCCAAGAGCGATGCCCACGAAGACCAGCACCCAAATCACGAGTACACACTACCCCACTTCGTATCCGGCGAGGGTATCGAGCGCGATTTGCCTCGCTGCCGTCAAAGCGGCTTGCGGCGACACCCGCAGCACTTGGTCGCCCAGCCGCAGCAGCAGCCCGTTCAGCCAGCGCGGATCAGCGACCAGCAGCCGCACCACCCAGCCTTGTTCGGACCGCTCGACCGACCTGACCGGGTAATATTCCGCTATCCATCTGGCCTGCGGGCTGACCTCAATCTCCACCTCCACAGCTGCCGGCCTAGATTCCAGCCAGCCGGAGTCGAAACGTTCGGGCGCTCCCCGCTCTTCGGCATCCCGCCCGGTGTCCGCCACCGCCGCGATCCGATCCAGCCGGTAGGTGCGCCACGCCGCCCGTTCCAGGCTCCAAGCCTGTAGGTAGGCGAAGCCGTCACGGGTGATGAGTTTCACCGGCTCCACCTCGGGGAAAGATGTCGTTGAAGTCGCCTGGGCGTCATAGGTGAGGCGGACCACGCTCTTGCGCGCTATGGCGGCAAGCAGGCTCTCCCGGATGTCGGCGCTCCCGGCGAAGGCTGTTGCGATCACCTGCACCGACTGCCCCTGGGCTTTGGACAATTTGCCCACTGCCGAGCAAACGGCGGCGGCGCTGCCCGGATCGGCCAATTCGGCGACCGCTTCCAGCGCGACCAGCAGGCTCATCGCCTCATCTGGGGTGAAACGCATCGGGCGGGACAGGAAATCCGCGTTGCTCAGCCTGATCTCCCCCTGCTCCAGCGCGTCTTGGTCCACTTCGATCAGATCGTCTGGCAGTCCTTGGGGCAACCCGCAGAACCACAGCACATTCAAATCTTTGATCAGCTGGTCCTGGCTCACCGAGAATTGCTCGGCGGTCTTTGCCAAGTCGGCGGCTCCGGCCTGCCGCAAGTAGGGAACCAGCGCCAACAGGCGGGAGACTTGGGCGTTAGAAGTCACAGCGCCTCCGCAAACCTGCGCAGATGGTCGATGACCCGCTGCCGCAATTCGGGCGGGTCCAGCACGATCACGTCCGGGCCTTGGGCGCAAACCTCGCCGACGAAATCTCCGAGGCTGGCATATTCGACCCGGTGTGCGCTGAACCCGGCAGGCGCCTGTGCGGCCACCGGCTCACTGCGTCGGCGCAGCACCGGCGCCCTGTGATCGCGGATGGCCAAGATGGCTTGCGCGTCGGGCTTGGCAGGCTCGATCCGGGCGGCCAGTTCAGCCGAATCGACTACTTGGGGCGGGAATGAGCCTGGCTCCCCAACGAAGCGCACCTGCGACTCCACCCTAGTCAGCCGATAGATCCTCGGTTCGCCCGCGTCCAGGTCGAAGCCGTAGACATACCAGGCGCCGAGGCGGTGGGTGATCACCCAGGGCTGCAACCGACGTTGCTTGCCGTGGTAGCCGAATTCCACCGGGATGCGCCGCAGCACCGCCTGCCACATCGGGGCGAAGGCTTCCTCCTTGCCGCCGATGCTGGGGGTGAGCGCCGCCAGCCGTCCGGGATCGGGTTCGGCTCCGGCCGCGCGAAGCTTCGCCAAGGCGGTTTTGGCCTGGTCGGCTTGGGTGGCCGTATCCCACACCTGGGAGGCGATGCCGAGCACCGCCAACTCTGCCGCGTCGAAATCTATCGGCGCCAATTCGTAGTCTTCGCGGGAGATGCGGTAGCCGATGTCTTCGGGATGCCACACGTCGTTGCTGCCGGTCAGCACCGGGACGCCCAACTGGCGCAACTCTTCTTTGTCGCGCTCGAACATTTTGTCGAAGGACTGGTCGCTGGCGATTTCGCGGTATTGCTCGATTGCCTCGCGGATTTCGCGTTTGGGCAAGAACCTGCTGGCCATCAGCAAACAGATGGCCAGATTCATTATCCGTTCAGATTTGCGCGCCGCCATTGCCAGCAGACTAGCAGTGATGCCACAGGTGATGACCGCGCCACGAGCTAACCGGCATCAGTCTCGGTGGACTAGGGGGATGTGGCCCAAGTTGACCAACGGCACCCCGCGGTAATTGTCGCGTTCCTCGCCTTCGGTGAGCACGCAGGCGACCAACGCGACGTGGGAGCCGATGCTCTCCAGGAAATCGAAAAGCGCACCCAACGTCGCCCCGGTGGACACCACGTCGTCAATCACCAAAACCCGCTTGCCGCGCAGTTTGTTGACATCCTCGCGGTCGAAATACAGCGTCTGCGGGTGGGTCGTGGTGATGGACTTCACCGGGATGCTGACCGGATCGGGCATATAAGCCTTCACGCTCTTGCGGGCCACAAAATATTCGTCGAATTCCATGCCGACGGCGATCTCATAGGCCAAAGTGATCGCTTTCGCCTCCGGGGTGAGGATCGCGTCAACTGGATCGCCGGCGAGGTTTTGGTCAATTTTCGCCAATAGCGCGTGCGCTGAAGACCGGACCCATTTCACCTTGTCGATCAGCACGAATGAATAAATGCCCAGATGCTCATCCACCCAATGCAGGGGAAGCTCAGCCTTGACTCCCTCGCCGAGATAGACATGATGCGTCTCATCCATAGTTCTACTCTTCCAAGCTATCGGGCGTTTGCCCGCGATGCCGAAGACACCTTACCCGGTCCAAGGCGCACACTTCCACACTTGCCGAATCCTTGGCGCCGCCCGCCGCGCCGCCGCCGCCGGGATACCGGGCTTGGTGTGGGCCAGCCCATCCTTTCTTGGAATTATTCCAGATTAGGTATACGTTGGTCACATGTCTCCAAGATCGACCGCCTACCACACCGCATCGGCCAAGCTGCTGCGCGAACACGGGCTGCGGGTGACTTGGCCCCGAGTCTCGGTGCTGGACGCGCTGGCGGGCCATAGCCACCTCGACGCGACCGGCGTTGCGCACCTAGTCCGAGGCAACAACATGCGCATAGCCACCCAAACTGTGTACGACGCGCTCAGCGCGCTCACCGAGGCTGGCTTGGTGCGGCGCACCGAGGCACCTGGGGCGGCGGTGCGCTATGAACGCCGGGTGGGAGACAACCACCACCATCTGATCTGCCGGAAATGCCAGCGGGTACACGACGTCGATTGCATCATCGGCTCAGCGCCCTGCCTGACCTTGGCCGACGATCACGGCTTCGACATAGACGAGGCCGCAGTGACCTTCTGGGGCATCTGCCCCGATTGCAAAAAGCCTGCCGCCCAAGGCAGCACTGCCAACCCAAGTGGGAAAGAGGAGAAATGACGGAACACAAACCCACAACTACCCAGACCGGTGCGCCGGTAGCCTCTGACGAGCATTCGCTGAGCGTCGGGGCGGATGGGCCAATCGTTTTGCACGATGTCTACCTGGTCGAGAAATTGGCCCAATTCAACCGCGAGCGCATTCCAGAGCGCATCGTCCACGCCAAAGGGGGCGGCGCCTTCGGCAGCTTTGAGGTGTTGGGCGACGTCAGCGCCCACACCAAGGCAAAGGTGTTTCAGCCGGGCGCCAAATGCGATGTGCTGGCCAGATTCTCCACCGTCGCCGGAGAGCAGGGCAGCCCGGACACCTGGCGGGATGTGCGCGGATTCGCGCTCAAGTTCTACACCGAGCAAGGCAATTTCGACATCGTTGGCAACAACACCCCGGTCTTCTTCATCCGGGACGGGATCAAATTCCCCGACTTCATCCATTCGCAGAAACGGTTGCCCGGATCGCACCTGCGCGACCTCGACATGCAGTGGGACTTCTGGACGCTGTCACCGGAGACGGCGCACCAAGTCGCCTATCTGATGGGAGACCGGGGGCTTCCGCAGGACTGGCGCCATATGAATGGCTACGGCTCGCACACCTACCAGTGGATCAACGCCGACTCGGAGCGCTGCTGGGTGAAATACCACTTCGTCAGCGACCAAGGCACTTTGGAGATGGGCGCCGAGGCAGCGGAACAACTGGCCGGTTCTGACGCCG
>JAIRXX010000158.1 GCA_031268065.1 Propionibacteriaceae bacterium | reverse complement strand
ATGCCTCAGCGTGGAGCGCGAGTGATGGCGCTCGCTGTTTTGCGGTTTTCTGTGCCTTCCTGGCACCGTTGCAGATCATCCCGTTCGACAGCGAGGCAGCCTCACATTACGCCTGGATCCGAGCCAGGCTCAAAGCCAGCGGACAAATGATCGGCCCGGGCGACCTGGTGATAGCCGCCACCACCATAGCCGTGGGCGCGACCCTCGTCACCCACAACACCGGCGAGTTCTCCCGAATCCCCGGACTCGTCATCGAAGACTGGCTGTGAGCTTTTGCCCGTCTGGCAGCAACGGCAACGCGGATAGCCCTCGGGCGATTTCCGGTGACCCGCACCGCTTTGGCGGCACCTGCTTGTCCTGAGTTTCGATCCGTCTTTGGAGTTGCTTGGGTGGCGGTGTCCTGAGCTATGATGGAAGGCTTCGCTGTCATCCGGTTTTGAAAGGTTTCATTGTGCGCGCGTACCGCGAGATTCTCAGCCTGCCCGGCGCTCTGGCGTTCTGCCTGGCTGGGCTGTTGGCCCGCGCGGGCGGGGCCATGATGGGCATCGGCATCGTGCTGATGGTGCGGGCGATTTACGGTTCTTACGAGCTGGCCGGGGTGCTCTCGGCCACCGAGGCGTTGTGCTGGGCAGTCGGCACGGCAGTGCTTTCCAACTGGGTGGACCGCATCGGCCAACGGCGGGTGATGCTGCCAGCAGCCATCGTTTTCGCCGTGTCTCTGGCGGCGCTGGTCGGGCTGGCCGCGCTGCAAGTGCCTCCAGCCTGGCTGTTCATCCCCTGCGCGGTCGCCGGACTGAGCGGCGGCTCCCCCGGCGCGCTTGTCCGGGCCAGGTGGAATCACGCTCTGGCTGATCCGCATCTGTTGCACACCGCGCTCTCGCTGGAATCCACCCTGGACGAATTCACCTGGGTGATCGGCCCGGTTGCCGCCGCCGGGCTGGCAACGCTGGTCTCGCCGGAGGCGGCGCTG
This sequence comes from Propionibacteriaceae bacterium, assembly GCA_031268065.1. GTDB lineage: Bacteria > Actinomycetota > Actinomycetes > Propionibacteriales > Propionibacteriaceae > Propionicimonas. The sequence goes on along the minus strand of JAIRXX010000158.1, from coordinate 3,663 downwards.
CTGGTGGTGATCGTCATCAGCACCCTCGGGGCGTTCGTCTTCTACTCGCTGCGGGCGACCGAACCCCCGATATCTCCCCGCTCGGCGGGCGGGGCAGTCGCCCAGACTTTCCTGCTGCGCATCCCCGGCGTTTGGCCAATCGTGGCGATCAGCGCTCTCATCGGAGTGGTCTTCGGCAGCGGCGACGTCACCGTTGTGGCCGCCACCGAGGCATGGGGGGCGCAATCCCTCTCCGGGCTGGTGCTGGGAGCTATCGCGCTGGGCTCCGCAATCGCCGGATTCAGCTACGGCTCAAGGCGCTGGAAGACCCCGTTGCTGCGCCGCTTCCGCATCGGGATCATCGCCATGATGCTCGGAGTGTCCACGCTGATCTTCTCCTGGTCCCCGCTATCGCTGGCCGTCTTCGGTTTCGTCTACGGCTTCGCCATCGCCCCGACCTTAATCAACACCAACACCTTGATGCAGCGGATCGTCCCCGAATCCCGGATCACCGAGGGCCTGTCCTGGATCGGCACCAGCCTCGGCGTCGGAGTGGCAATAGGCTCCAGCGTGGCCGGTTGGCTCATCGACAACGTGACTTTCAAAGCTGCCTTCGCAGCCTGCTCCGTCGCCGCCGTGGGCGCCGCGCTGCTGGCTATCGCCGCCGCCCCGGTGATAGCCCGGTCAGTGCGCCCGAGCAAGCACGCCCTGGAGTCGCAGCCCACCGATAGCTGAACGGCAAGTCACCAGCGGCTCCCCAACCAGTTTCCGCGAAACCGCCCAACTGCGTCACTCCGACCGCCGCAACGCAGGGAGCCGCCCAAAAAATGAAAGCCGGTTGGCCAGACACGGAAAGTGGCTTCGGATTATTTCTGATGGTTCTCACCCCTGGTGTGTACCATCAGCGCCATTCTCCACCGTTGCGGGAAGCTGGCCTGGCGATACTCCCTCTATCAGCTTCATTTTCTGCAATCTCCTGACCTCCACTGACACTTTGGGCAGCTGCTTCAGCTCTGCGGAGGCAATGCCGAAGTCGTGCATTTTCCGCGCCTGGGAAAGCACGTTGCGCTCAAGCGAGCCGACTGCGGCGTTATAGGCATCGACCGCGCCGCCGAGGCTCGCACCCAGCTTGAGGAAATGGCCTCCCAGCGTGTTCAGCCGTTTGTACAGCTCCTGTCCCAACTCGGCTATTTGGCGGGCGTTTTCAGCCAGCACGTTCTGCTTCCACGAGTAGGCCACGGTTTTCAGCATCGCCACCAGGCTAGACGGAGTGGCGAGCACGATATTTTTGGAGAAGGCATATTCGTGCAGGCCGGGGTTTTGGTTGAGCGCCTCGGCGGCCATCGCCTCGTGCGGGATGAACAGCACCACGAATTCCGGGGTGCCGGAATCAGCGGTGAAGTACTCCTTTGCCGACAACTGGTCAATGTGGGTCTGCAAATGCTTGGCGACACGGGCAAGCTCGCTGGCACGCTGATCGGCGTCCTCGATTTCGAGAGCGTCCAAGAATGCCTGCATCGGCACTTTGGAGTCCACGAAGACTGCTCGTCCGTCGCCCAATTGCACCACGAGGTCGGGACGGATGGGCTTGCCCTCGGCATTGTGCGCGGAGTGTTGCTCCGCGAAATCCACATGTTCTTTCATGCCTGCCGCCTCGACCACCCGCCGCAACTGCAATTCCCCCCAGGCCCCACGGGTCTGCGGCTTGCGCAGCGCGGTGGCCAGCGCAGCCGTCTCCCGGCGCAAATCCTCACCGGTGGATTTCACCGTGCTGACCTGCTCTTTCAGCTCGGCAGACATTTTGGCCCGCTCAATTTCAACCTCGGAGAGCTTTCGCTCCAGTTTGGTGAGATTCTCCCGCACCGGGGTCATGACAGCTTCGGTCTTCCGCAACCGCTCTGCCGCCTCGCTATCGGCCTGAACTTTCTGTTCCTTCAGCGCGTCAGCAGATATCGCTTTGAAATGGATGGCAAGTTGCTCCCGCCCCCGCTCTATCTCGGCAATCAATTCTTGCCGGTTCTCCTTGACCTCAGCCAACTGCTTCAAAGCAGAACCTTGCTCTGCCCGCGCGCTGGCAAGCTCAGCCTGCGCCTGGGCCAATTCGGAACGCGACCGATCCAGCAAGGCCTGCCCGTCCCTGACATCCTGAGACAGCTTGTCCCGCTGTCTGGTCACTTCCTCCAACCGGGCCCGCACCACCGGCAATTCCGCAACACCGCCCCTGGCCCGCGCGGTGAGCAGCACAAGCGCAATCGCAGCAACCACGGTGACGGCCACCGCCAATATCCAGCCCAAAAACTCCATAGCCACATTCTGCCCGCCGGGTACGACAATTTTTGCGCCGCCTTGCCCTAGCCGAAATCCCGGCCACCGAATTCGGGTGCGGCCAGCGGCGCGGAAACGCAGCGCGAAGGCCAGCGACTTCTTGGCTGCGGCAGGCCGTAACCCACTCTCAGCGACATGCCTTGCTTTGCCTACCTCGGCGGGCAAGTCATTGCGGGCAGTTAGGATGTGACGTATCATGTGATGTATGAGTGATGTTAGCGTGATTTCAGATCATCTTGCCCCCACTCGGCAGGCACGCCTATCAGGTGTGAGAGTCAGCTGGCCTGTGGTTGTAGACGAACTTGCCCACGCCCTTGGCGTCGGGCTGGTTGCCTTGGTAGCCGGGGTGGCCAGAGAGACAGTCTCCCGTTGGCGCAATGGTTCTCAGTCTCATCCCAGGGCAGTGTCGGAGCGCCGGGTGCGCGAGGCCTTCCGCATCTATCGGGACTTGCGAGAGGTTGACTCCAATCACACCATCAGGGCATGGTTCATGGGATCAAACCCCTACCTAGGTGACGAATCACCCGCCGAGGTGTTGGCAAAAGGTGAAGTCGTGGCTGTGCTCGCCGCCGCCAGGGCTTTCCGCGATGAGTGATTTTGACCCCTTCGGCGTGGCAGCAGCCACAGCGCCCGGACCTTTATGGAGAATGTTTAAAACTGGCACTCAAACACTCGCCTACTACGAATGCCAGCGATATTTCACTGCTTCGGAGCGTTCTACGGCTACACCTCCACAGCCATCACAAGGCTGATCCACCAAGCTTGAGCTTGACACGATCATCATCAAGAACCGCCCAGACAGCTATTGCCTGGAAAGATGTGTTTCCAGGCAGCGTCCCAATATTTAAAGAGTAGGCATCGTACTTGGCAAGGAAGTCTATAACGAAGCTAGGATGTAGCAACTCCATACATATTGGGCGGTTGATTGGCAATGGCTACACAAGACAAGAGACCATCCAGCCTTTTCGATAAAGTGGTAGCAGCCACCGGCATCTTTGCCGCCACCGTCTCTGTTGTGGCTGCGGTGCTTGATCTCACAAAGACCAAGCCTGGAGGGCCTGGATCCATGCCACCTGATACATCGCTCAAGCCTGAAAAAGATACTGACACCACAGATGCGGAAACCCCACCACCTGGCAAGCTGGCGAGAGTAAGGCACTTGATTTCCAGCTTCATCTATGGCGACGGAGGGACATCCGGCAAGCCTTCACTACTCGAACGGCATCGCCGTGTCTTACTCTGGGCGATCATCATCCTCGCGGCAGCAGTCGCTTTTTTCATGCTGTGGCCCTCCAGTAGCTGGCCGTTTGTAGGAGTCGGCATTGGGTCCAAGGGTGATCTGAGTGACCGGGTGGTAGG
>JAIRXX010000133.1 GCA_031268065.1 Propionibacteriaceae bacterium | reverse complement strand
GAGCGCCGGGACCAAAATTGGGCGGCTGGGGACCGGGAGGGTTCGTCATGGGTTGGCTCCTTTGCTGCGCCAGGCGTTTCTTGTCAGTCGAAGCATTGCTGGCCGCCTTCGAGGTAGATCGATTGAACGGTGGCGCTGGCGATTTCCAATTCGCCAAGATCGCTTGCCGGAGCGCCGGAATCTCCGAAGTTGATGCCGATGGCGGGCAGCGTCCCGTCTGTCTGCTCGGTGCCGTCTGGTTTGACGTAGACGCCCGCGAAACCTTCCGGAAGGTACCCGGCGTTGGTGAGCCGGTAAGCCTGCTGCACCTGAACGCCCTTGGCTCCGGCGCGGATGCCGGCTTCAGTAGCCACGTAGGCTTTCGGGGCGATATAGGCCAGCTTTTGGTCTGGGTTGAACCCGATATCGGCGTACGCATTCGAGCCGATATAACATTCAGAGCCGAACTTGTCGCTGTCCTGCTCCGCCTGCACGCTCAGATCGGCGGACTTCGCCTCGTCCAAGGTCATGCCCAGGCGCAGATTGCCCAGCCCGGAGAAGGTGAGCAGCAGCGGCGCGTACTCCACCGGAACGACATTCTCACCCGGCAGGGTGACCTCAATGCTCTTGCCTGGGGTGTGGCCGAGCGGGTAGTAGCGGTCCTGCCCGTCAACCGCAACGCTGAAATCTAGGTAGTAGCTGCCTGGGCCCAGTTCAGTTAGATTGAGTCGGGTGCTACCGGTGATCTGGTATTCCTGGGGACGGTCATCAGGGGCGAGCGCCACGCTTACCGTGGCCTGAGCGCCCTCGGGCAACCCGGTAAACTGCACCTCTATCCACTGCGACATCGGCTCCAAACCGCCAGTTGGCTCCACCCAGGCCGAGACGCACTCGCCCCGCTCCTTGTCCCACACCATGTCCAGCGGGCATTCCGGGGTGTCGGACGGACGGAGAAGCAAAACTGCGGCAAGCACACCCAGGGCGAGAATCAGCGCACCAGCGATCACTGTGGCGATGACCAGCCCGCTGTTGCCGCTCTTTCGCGGTGGAAGCGGCGGCGGATAGCCGTAGCCTGGAGGCGGCGGGTAACCTGGAGGCGGCGGATAACCTGGAGGCGGCGGATAACCCGGAGGCGGGGGATAGGGCGGTTGAGTCATGGTCGGGCCTCCCAACTAACTGTGAACACGGCGTTCCGACGCCGGATCATGGAGCGCTCTTCGCATCGCTCTTTCCTGAACTCTCAAGCTAGCAGTGCCGTGAGGCAGGCAACCAAACTGCCACACAACCATCTTCGCGCCAAGCCCACCCATAGAGGGTCTAGGTTCATTGAAATGAGGGGTCTAGGTTTGGCAAAACCAGCCTTGGCAGGCCTGCCGCAAACAGCGGTGGAAGTCGTGCGCGGGCCAGGTTGTCGCTAACATGGCAGACACACGCGCCTAAGCAATAGCGAGGAAAAGTGCAAGGCCGAAGCTGGGAGTTTTTCGCCCTGTTCACCCTGAGCGCCTCTGGCGTTCTGCTGTGGTACAAGCGGGTGATCTTGGCGATTGGCGAAGATGAACGCATGGTGTTCCTCGCGTTTTGCGGGTTAGGGTTCCTCCTCGCCGCGCTGGCGCTGGACTTGGGGCGGTTGCGGCTTGCCAACAGCACCATCGTGCTGGCTGGTTTGGGCTGGACGGCGGCGGCCACTGTCTTGGCGATGGCCTCCGCTGCTTTGCATACCTGCGGTTTGGCGCTTGCCGGACTTGGCGCCGGGGGGACTTTCTACACCATCACGCTCATCTCGATGCGGGCGTTGCCCTTTGAACGGCGCGGGCTGGGATTCGCGTCCATCTTCATGCTCGCCGGAGTGGTCAACACCAGCACCGACTTGGCCGAATTGCCCTGGCTGCGGGTGGCGGGGCCAATGCCGAACCTGATAATGGCGGTGGTCTGCATTGCGGTGGCGGCAGGTGTGGTCGCCTGGCAAGGCTGGCGGTTCAACATCCAAATCACCCGCCGCCGACGCGGCGAGGCTGGCGGCTTGCGTGCCATGATCGTCGTCGGCGTTTTTGCGCTGGCAAGCTTCCTGCTGCTCTACGCGCTCATCTCGCTGTACGAGTCGGTGGCCTACCCAGCCTCGGTCACCGAAGTGGCGGCCAGCGGGTTTATCCGATACGTGGAACTCCCGATCTTTTTCGCGGCTGCTTGGCTGACGGACCGGGTGGGACGCCAGGCGGTGATTATCGGGGCAATGGCTGCGGCGCTGGTGGGTGGCACCGGTCTAGCTGTGGCTTCGACCCCAGACGTGGCCCCGGTTGCGACACTTTGCATCGTGGTCGCCACAATCGCCTTCCCAGTCGCATGTTGTGCGCTGGTCGCCGACGTGGCGTGCTACGCCGCTCATCCAGCGCTGCTCGGATGCCTGTGCTTCGCGCCGGTCGTTGTCGGCCAATTCATCGAGGGGCTGGTGCGCCCGCTGGTGGAAAGACTGGACGAAACCGCACGCTTAGCCTGGACGCTTTCAGTGGCGCTGCTGTGGACGGTGGTGACCTTGGTGCTTGCCGAGCTGATCCGAGTTCATTTCGCAGAACTGAAAGCGGCGGTGGCGCTGATCGAGGCCGTGGCTGAACCTGATCCGCAGCTCACCGCTGAGCAGGCCGCCGAAAACGCCGGGCTTACCCGCCGGGAAACTGAGGTCTTCATCCTTTCCACCCAGGGAATGACTGTCCGCCAGATCGCAGACGAACTATTTCTCACCACCGGGACCGTCAAATTCCACATCACCAACATGCTGCGGAAAACAAGGACAAACAATCGAGCCGAACTGATGCAAACTCTGCTGGCGGCTGGCCCACGCCCGGTGGATGCCCGCGCTTTGGACGCCCAGCCTCGTAGCCGCCACACCAGCGGCTTGCCGCGCTAAACGCCGCCGCTTCAGGTAGGCGCAACGCAAGGAGGCTTTTGTGTACGAAGTGCCAGCGGGCGTTTCAGCTTTCGGATTCCAATTCGTTCAGATAGTTGTAGATCGTGAAGCGGGTGACGCCCAAGGCGTTGGCGGCGCGTTCCACGGATTCCTTCAGCATGAAGAAGCCGCGATCACGCAGGTCTTGCACCACCGCTATCTTGTGGACCTTGTGCATCAGCCCGACTGGAATCTCGGAATTTGCAATCGCCTGTCCCAGCAGTTTTGAGGCCAGTTCGTCCACGTCGCGCAAAAATTCCTCGCCGGGGTTGGCTTCTGGCCCGGTTTCGGCGTCAGCCTTGGCGGGCATCATCGAATTGGCCAGCTCTGCCAGCAGCCGCCAATTCCGGGTATCGGAGTTTACGCAGAGCGCCGCCACCGCCACGTCAGCCGAATCGCGGAAGATCATCGTTGAGCAGCACAGCTGGCGGCCATCGGGCAACATGCTGTAATAGCCGATCTCGGTCCGGTACTCCTTGCGGGCGTGGGCGCGCAACAGCCGGTCGGTGGAGGGAGAGCCAATGGTGCGCCCGGTGAGATCGCCGGAAATCGCGACTATCGAGTTGGGCAGCAGGCTCAAATCATGCAGCACCACTTCGCAATCTCCGGGTATAACGCTCGCCAGCGGCTCGACCAACTGCCCCAAAGCGCTGAGGATGGTGGTGGCCTCGTCAGTTACGGTTCCCAATGCAGACTCCTTCGTCAGGGCAATCCTGCCGGAATTTCAACAAAAATTCAAGAACCGCGAAGTCTGTTGAGGACTTCAACAAAATGTGTTAGTCTGCAACTAGTGTCGAGCGAGACGGTGATGGCCGGGTCGCTTACAGCAGGAGAAGCCTGTAGCCACGAAGTCAAAGGAGATCTATCATGCGATACATTCCCGAGCCATTCAAAATCAAGATGGTCGAGCCGCTCAAGATGACCACACGGGAGCAGCGAGAGGCATATATCAAAGACGCCCACTACAACGGGTTTGCCCTCCCAGCCGAAGCCGTCTACATCGACCTGCAGACCGATTCCGGCACCGGCGCCATGACCGACACCCAATGGTCCGGGATGATGCGCGGCGACGAAGCCTACTCCGGGGGCCGGAGTTATTACCGTTTGATGGAAGTCGGGAGCGAGCTTTTCGGCTGCGACTACATCCAGCCGGTGCATCAGGGACGCGCCGCCGAGAAAGTGCTGATGCCTATCATCGTCAAAAAGGGCCAATATGTGCTCTCAAACACCTTCTTCGACACTACCCGTGGACACGTCGGCCTGGCCGGTGGGCGTCCAGTCGATCTGGTCTGCGCCGAAGGCCTGGACACCGGCGCCTACGCCGATTTCAAGGGAAATATGGACGTTGACAAGCTGGAGGCCTTTATCGCCGAACACGGCGTTGACGCTGTGGCCGCCATCGTGATGACCATCACGAACAACACCGTGGGCGGACAGCCGGTCTCGGTGGCGAATATGCGCCAAGTCTCCGAAGTGGCGAAGAAATACGGCATCCTGCTCATCATCGACGCGGCCCGTTTCGCTGAGAACGCCATGTTCGTCAAACAGCGCGAGGCTGAATTCAAAGACAAGTCGATAAAAGAGATCACTTTGGCGACCTTCTCGTTGGGCGACGTCTTCACCATGAGCGCGAAGAAGGACGCCATCGTGAACATGGGCGGCCTGCTCGGCGTGCGGGACAACCCCGAACTGGTCGAGAAGATCAAGAGCAACGTCATCCCCTTCGAGGGCTATCTCACCTATGGCGGCCTGGCAGGCCGGGACCTGGAGGCGATGGCAATCGGCCTGGAGGAAGGGCTGGACGAGGACTATCTGCGCTACCGCATCGGGCAGAGCCAATATTTGGCCGCCAGGTTGGCGGATTTCGGAGTGCCCTTCCAGAATCCGGTGG
>JAIRXX010000127.1 GCA_031268065.1 Propionibacteriaceae bacterium | reverse complement strand
ACCTGGCCGGGGCCGTTCACCAGCACGTCGGTCACTCCTTCGATTTCCAGCAGCGGATCGAGGATGCCGGCGCCCACGCTGTCTTGGCGCAACGCCTCCAGAGTCGCGCGCACTTTGGCGTCGGTCACCAATTCGCCCATTGCCCGCAGGGCCTGGCCGACTTCGACCGGGCCGACCCCGACTTGGTTGCGGCCCAGATATTCGCGGACTTGATCGAGATCGCTCATGCGGCTTTGGCGACTAGGGCGGCGCAGGCACGCAGATAGCTTCGCCGGGCGCTCAGCCAAGCCAATTCGCCCCGCTCTGCCGCCAGGGCCAGGGTCTTGTCCTCCGGCAGCGCCGCGACGACGGGGAAGCCGAGCAAGTCTTTCACCGTCCCGGAATCGGCGCCCGCGCCCGCAGGGCGGCGCAGCACCACTTCCACTTGGCAGCCGTAGGCGCGGATCACCTGGTCGGCGGCGGCTATCCCGCGCACTGTGGCCGTCACCAGCAGCAGCCGCCGGGTGGCCAGCCGGACAGCTTCGCGGGAAGCGCCGCTCAGGGACCGCCCGGCGTCCAACACCACCAGGTCATGGGTGCGGCGCATCGCTTGGACGATGGCCGCCAGCGGCTCCTTCGCCAGATCGGCGGGAGATTCCCTGGCCATTGAGACCACCGCGACGCCCTCGACGTGCGGAAGGTATTCGCGGATGTCCCCGATGTGGCCTTCGGCGGTGCGCAGACTCGGCCAGCGCCAGCCCTCGGCCCGCTCCACGCCGAGCAGCAGATCGATGCCCCCGCCGAGCGGATCGACGTCCACCAGCGCCGCGCGGCGGCCTTTCTTGGCCGCGCTCAGCGCCAACGCTGCGGCGAATGTCGATGTCCCCACCCCGCCGGAGCCGCCGATCAGCGCCACCACCGGAGAACCGGCCCTGTCAGCGCCCTCGTCCAGCACCGCGCCCAGCCAGGCCACGCCGTCGGGAAGCACGATGACCTTGGCACCCAGCGGCGTGGACCAGGTGGCCAGCCGGGTCTCGTCGGCTCCCACCAAATAGACCCGCTCGCGGTGGGGCAGCGCCCGGCCAGCCAGTTCCTCGGCGAATTCCTCGGCGATGAAGACGGTCTCGGCTTGCTCCCAGCCTGCGGCTGCCTGGGCGACGTTCACCGCCACCTGGCCGCGCAGTTGCTGCGCTGCCACCGCTGAAAGGATGAGGTCTTGCAGGTCGCCGCTTTTGGCGAGCACCAGCACCAGTCGTTCTTGGTTCATGTCCCACAGTTTGTGGAGGCCAGCCGGTTTTTGCACTCGAATCTGGGAACTGTGGATAACTCGGGCTGGGGCGAAAGATATCCACAGCTTTCGCCGTCTTTGGGACCGTCAACCTCCCCCGCGCTGCCCAAGAAACCGGCACAGCGGAAATCAGCGGTTCCCTGGGGTGACGCGCCGGTCGAGTCCTCAGCGGAGACGCTCCGGGGCACTACCATCATGGATATGGTGTCTGGACAAGCCACGTTTCCCGAGCAGGCGTTGGATTGGCTGCTGCCTGAGGAGAAGGGGGACGTCCTCGCCCTCAATGTGGCCAGCCACCAGGCGGTGCGCCGTTTCTCCCGGCGTGGGCACAACTTTGTTTTAGTAGACGCCGACGCCGCCGCGCTTGCCAAAGTACGCGCCCGGCTGCCTGGCGTGACCTTGGTCTGCGCCGCCGCCGGGAGGCTGCCGATCCCCTCTTGCGCGTTCCAGGCCGTTTTGCTCACCGGAGCCTCCGCCGAGCTTGCCGCCAAACCGGCCCTGGCCGAGTTGGCCAGGGTGTTGGTGCCGGGGGGGAAGCTGGTCGTCCAGCTCACCTTGCGCGACGATTCCGTGCCTTGGGTGCGTCGGCTTGCCGAGATCGTGCGCCGCGCCGATCCGCTGGCGATGTCGGCCTCCGGCCAGGCGGCCAACGTGGAGGCCATCGTAGGCAGTGTGAATTTCCGGGTCCGGGAAACGCGCGATTTCCGGCTCTGGGTTCCGATGCGCAAAGCTGGCCTGCTGGATCAGGTGCGGGGCAATCCGGGCGTTGCCGCCTTGGACGAGTCCGCGCGGGCCGCGCTGCTAGCCGACGTGGAGAGGCTCTACGATTCCGTGTCTCGGGTGGGCGAGCCGCTGCGGCTGCCCTACAAGATCGCCTGCTGGCGTGCCGAAGTCGTACATCTGGGCAGCAGCGACCGCCCCTGGCGGGACAACGGCCTGAGCATCACCTTCTGAAGCTGGCTCCAGCCCGCTCGAATTCCTCATTTCAGCGTCAGCATCAGGCAATCTCATGAGCGAAAGCGAAGCCGCCACCCTGCAAGTCAGCGCCTACCGCGTCGTAGCCACTTCCCGCAATACGCGAAGTACACATCCAGCATTGCGAGAAGTGCTTTCCCTGGGATGACAGGGCGGGTGGCGACGAGGGCCACTGAACCACTTGGGTTCTGGAGGCGGGAAATCCTTGAGTGTGAGATTGCGTAAAGTCATGAATTATGTGACGATGAGAAATGTGAATGTCTACGGGGTGAAGCAAGGGGCTGTCCGCGCCCCCCAGGCTGCGGATTGGGCGATTTCGCAGGGGATCAGCTCCATGACTACCTCGGAAGTGGCCGTCTTGCTGGATGTGCCTGAGGATCAGGTGAGACGGCGACTTGCCGTGCCGAAGGCGCGTGGGGAGTGGATCGCCCCCGCGCGTGGCCTGTGGATGCCCGTGCAGCCGCAATACCGTGGGGCGGGGGGTCCGCCTGGCATCGAGTTCGTTGACGGACTTGCCCGGTTCTTGGGAGTGGATTACTACGTTGGCTGGTTGACCGCTGCCGCCCACCACGGAGCCGCCCACCATGCGCCGATGGTGTTCCAGGTCGCGGTGAGCAAAGTGGTGGCTGACCGGAAAGTCGGCGGGGTGCGGATGCTGTTCCTTCGGCGTGACCGGGTGGGACGGGTTCCTACGGTAATGAGCCGCACGTACAGCGGCGACGTGCCATTTTCAACCCCGGCAGTGACCGCCTTGGACGTGGCCGCCGATCTGGACATGGCAGCCGGAATCGACAATGCGGCGAACGTCGTCATAGATCTTGTGGGCGAGGCCGGTCTGACAGCCAAGCAAGTCGCGGATGTTGCCCAGTGGTATCCCATCGCCCCGGTTCGTCGCGTCGGATGGATAATGGACACCTTCTCCGAAGCGAAGGCTCTCGAACCGCTTGTCAGATACGTGCAAGCCAGCGGCGTGCCCCCATCCCTGCTGCATCCTGAGCATGGGAACCGGGGCCGGATTGACTCCGTATGGCAACTGCGACTCAACACGGAAGTGGACCCAGACACATGATCCCATCAGCGCACATCGCAGCCTGGCGAACCCATCACCCCTGGCCTTCCCCTGATCAGGTAGAGCAGGACTTGCTATTGTCGTGGGCGATCTGCGCCATCGCTGAGCATCCGTATTTACGGGACGAATTGGTGTTCCGGGGCGGCACTGCCTTACACAAGTTGCACTTGCCCAGGCCGTGCCGGTACAGCGAGGACTTGGACTACGTGCGCTCCACCGCCTCTGGGATCGGCCCGGTGTTTGACGCGCTTAAGGACATCGGAAGAGAGTTGGGTTTCAAAGTGCAGTCCATCGTGCAGGAACACCCAAAGGTGTTATGGCGCACCGAGAGCGAGCATGGGGACAGGTTACGGCTCAAGATTGAGCTGAACACCCACGAACGTTCGCCCGCCCTGCCGCTGCTGCGGTTGCCGTTCAAGGTCGAATCCTCTTGGTGGAGCGGCTCGGCGAACGTGCTGACGTTCCAGCCGTCGGAGTTGATGGCCACCAAACTGCGTGCGCTTTATCAGCGCTCCAAAGGCCGCGATTTGTTCGACTTATGGCTGGCGCTTACCGCTACTGGTCTCGATCCGCAAGCAGTCTTGAGGGCTTTTGGCCCGTACCGACCCGTGGGGTACACCGCCAAATCGGCCATAGCGAATCTGGAGGAAAAACTGACCAACAAGACGTTCCGCACTGACATCGACCTACTGCTAGCCGAGCGGCCTGTCAACTACAATCCTGACGACGCGGCCGCGCTGGTCATCGAAGTGTTGCTGTCCAAGGTCTTGTAGGCAAGATAGCGCCAGGCGGGGAGCATCTACCTGCCGCTCTAGCGGTCGTCGGCGTGCCGAAGTCGTACATCTTGGCAGCAGCGACCGCCCCTGGCGGGACAACGGCCTGAGCATCACCTTCTGAAGCTGGCTCCAGCCCGCTCGAATTCCTCATTTCACGCCCCTCAAATTCCGCTGGACAAGATCGTGTCCAGGTTGTAGATCACGACCTGGCGGCGTACTTGCCGGGTGCCCTCCAATCGAACTATCAACTCAGAGTTGGTAGTTGCCTCCGCCACCTCGCCGTCAGCCAAGATGCGGGCGATGATCTGCTGGACGTTCTGCACCGATGTGCCATACAAGTCGGCCAATCCGCGTTGCGACAGCCACACCGTCCCCCCGCGCGTGCGCAACCGCGCCGCAGCCATCGGGCGGGCGCTAGCTCTGAGCCTCGTCGCGGTCTACCGCGCCGCGCTGAACGTCTGTGTTTGCGAAGTCTTGGCCCTCGTAGATCAGGGTCGCTCGCAGGGTCTTGGCGAGCGCGTAGGCGAAGCAGTCTCCGAAGTTGAGCCCCTTGCGCTTGCTGGAGTAGTTGGCGTGGCCGTCGCGGGCGACAAGATATTGGGCTTCGTCGAACGGTTCTACCGTCATGCCCAGCAGGTCCACGAACTGGTCGATCCTGGCTCGGGTGAGTTGGGTGACATCCCTGTGGTCGGCCACAATGCATAGTTCGAGCAGAGTGGCGGCGCTGATGTGCAGCGACGGCGCGTCGGCCATCGCTTTGAGGTGCCGCTCGAATCCGG
>JAIRXX010000080.1 GCA_031268065.1 Propionibacteriaceae bacterium | reverse complement strand
CTACCACCTTTGCCGGGCGGCAGGCCGTATACTGCACCCGTGCCAGCAGCGAACGGCCATTCCAACGAAGCATCGATCCACGATGTCGCCCGCGAGGCGGGAGTTTCCCGCGCCACGGCTGCGCGTGCGCTGGGCGGCTACGGCTCGGTGAGCGAGAAGGCCCGCGTCAAAGTACTCGCGGCAGCCGAACGGCTGGGCTATTTTGTGAATGCGGTCGCCCGTTCAATGGTGACCGGCCACACGATGACCCTGGGTGCGCTGATCGCCGACGTTGCGAATCCCTTCTTTGCCAAAGTCATGCGCGGCTTCACCGATGGCGCGCGCGAAGTCGGCTACGACGTAATTCTGGTCAACACCGACGAATCTGCCCAGGCTGAGGCGCACGGGCTTCAGGTGCTGATCGAGAACCGGGTAGACGGCATGTTGATCGCGCCCGCCTCGCAACACCGTTACGAGCATTTCACCACGGCGCTGGAGCGCGGGCACGCGATGGTGCAGGTGGACCGTTACATCCCGGGGCTGGCCACCGACGTGGTGGTTGTGGATAACTACCAAGCCAGCTATCAAGCGGTTAAGCGGGTGATCGAGGCAGGGCACACCCTGATCGCCACTCCCAAGCATGGTGGGTTCAACTCAGTCGGTGAGCCTAATCTGGTCTCCACAATGGAAGAGCGGTTCCGGGGCTACGCCGACGCGCTGGCTGACGCTGGGCTGGAAGTGCCGGAAGAGTACCACTGCGTGGCGGCCAATCGGGAGAGCGTGCGGCAGACAGCGCTGGCCTTGCTGCGCTCTAAGAATCGCCCGACTGCGCTCTTCGGATTGGATGACTCTTTCAGTCTGGGGATAATCGACGCGATCTATGCCGCCGAGTTGGACATTCCCAAAGACATTTCCTTCTTCGCCTTCGATGACACCGATTGGACGACGGTCATCCGCCCGCCGCTGTCGGTCGTCTCCCAGCCCGCCTACGAGCTGGGGATACGCGCCGCCCGCACGCTCATTCGCCGGATCGACGAACCCGCCGCCGGGGTCTCGGTGTGTACCCTCCCAACCACTTGGGTGGGACGTTCCTCAGTCGGGGCGCCGAAGACGGCCCGCCTGGTCCCGGCGCAGCCTCGTACCGCGTCGAATCGGGAAAAACCCAGCGCCAAACGAGCCGCCAAACCCCAGGCCGGGCAATAATGCGCGCCGTGCTGCAGCGGGTTGACCGGGCGAGCGTGAGCGTGGACGGCGAGATCGTCGGTGAAATCACCCAGCGCGGGCTGTGCGTCTTGCTCGCGGTGACGCACAGCGACAACGAGGCTGTCGCCGACCGGATGGCCGACAAGGTTTGGGGTTTGCGGATTTTCGACAACCCGGTGGAAGGCCAGCCCGAACTGAGCGCTTTGGACCTGTCCGCGCCGCTGCTGGTGATCAGCCAATTCACCCTCTACGCCGACACCCGCAAGGGCCGCCGCCCCTCTTGGAACCGGGCGTCCGGAGCGGCCCACAGCGAGCCGTTGGTGGCGGCATTCGTCCAATCGCTGCGCAAACGCGGCGCGGAAGTCGCTTGCGGACGGTTCGGCGCGCAGATGAAAGTTTCGCTGGTGAACGACGGTCCAGTCACGGTGATAGTCGAGGTAACAGAGAATTAACAGGCCGTAGATTCCCGTGGAAGCCAAAACTTCACTATTGTGTCATAGGGGAAGCCGCTGATTAACGTCGCGCTTCCCCCGACTGCACAGGAGGGCAGGTATGGCGCTATTGCTGTTGGTCAGCAACAAGTCGGCCAAAAACGCGCCCAACCAGCCTGCGGAACCGGCGCTTCCGGTGTTGGAATTGCTGCCCTACGAAGTCCTCTTGGTCCCGGCAGACACCCAAGCCCTGACCGAATCCGCCAAAGCCGATCTGGTCATCCTCGACGGACGCGAGGACTTGACCAGCGCCAGGATGATGGCGCGGCTGTTCAGTTCGTCTGGGATCACCGTGCCGCTGATGCTGGTCGCCGCTGAGACCGCGCTGGCCACCATCTCCGCCGAATGGGCGCTGGCCGACTTCGTGGTAGACAGTGCCGGGCCAGCCGAATTCGACGCCCGCATCCGCCTGCTGGTCGCCGCCTCGGCCAACGACTCGCTCATCTCCGCTGGCGGCATCACCATCGACGACGCGGCATATTCGGCTACCAAAGACGACGAGCCGCTAGACCTGACTTACACCGAATTCGAATTGCTGAAATACCTAGTACAACACCCTGGCCGGGTCTTCAGCCGGGAACACCTGCTGGCCGACGTCTGGGGCTACGACTACTACGGCGGAACCCGCACCGTTGATGTCCACATCAGCCGGTTGCGCGCAAAACTCGGCCCCGACCACGAGGCGCTGATCGGCACCGTCCGCAACGTCGGCTACCGCTTTTCCCCCGACGCCAGCCGGGCCAAGGACTAGAGCGGCCAACATGCGAGATGCCCGCATTTACCCTCGCTGGACACATCATTGCTGACGATGAACTAGCAAGCGCGTTATAGGAGAAAACCAACTATGTCCGATAACAAGGGAAAGATACTTCTATACCAGACCGACGACGGCAAAGTTGCTGTCGATGTGCGTTTTGAAGGAGAGACGTTCTGGTTGACGCAAAAAGCGCTCGCCGAACTGTTCGGCACTACTGTCGCAAACATAAATATCCATATAAAAAACATCTTTGATGAGGGCGAACTCGAAGAAGGGGCAACTATTAAGGATTCCTTAATAGTTCAAATTGAGGGCAGCCGTG
>JAIRXX010000055.1 GCA_031268065.1 Propionibacteriaceae bacterium | reverse complement strand
AGCCGGAATTGCGCCCCTACGCCCGGCTCTCCCCACACATCCAGCCTGCCGCCATGCAGGCGGGCGTCCTCCAGCGCTATCGCCAATCCAAGTCCAGTGCCGCCCAGCCGCCTGGTCCGAGCCGGATCAGCCCGCCAGAACCGCTGGAACACCTGCCCCACTTCGGTGGCGTTCAACCCGACGCCGTGGTCCCGGACGGTCAACGCCACCGCGTTCTCATCTGCCCGCACCCTCACCTCTATCGGCTTGCCCTCTCCATGCTCTATCGCATTGGTGAGCAGGTTGCGGACGATGCGGCGGACCCGCCGCCCGTCCATCTCGACCAAAGCCCGTCCAGCCGAGTCCAGGACGATCTCGCTGCCCGCAGTGGCTGCCAAAGCGCCAACCGCGCTGATCTCGTCATCGACCAGCTTGTTCAGGTCGATTTCATCCAGGTGCAGCACTGCCGCCCCGGCGTCGAAGCGGGAAATCTCAAGCAATTCGGTGAGCAATTCCTCGAAACGGTCCACCTCGTTGGACAGCAATTCGGAAGAGCGGGCAATCTGGGCGTCAAATTCGTCGCGCCGCGAGCCGATCACCTCGGCAGCCATCCGGATCGTTGTCAACGGCGTGCGCAATTCATGGGAGACGTCGGAGACGAACCGCTGCTGCACCGAGGACAAATCCTCCAACTGGGTGACTTTTTTGTCCAGTTCGGCGGCCATGTGGTTCATAGACGTGGCCAGGCTGGCCAGATCGGCGGTGCCGACCACTTTCATCCGATCTTCCAAATGCCCGGCAGCGAGCCTTTCCGCCGCCAGCCGCGCCGCCCGCACCGGGCGCAGCACCATCATGGCGATCAAGTAGACGGTGACGCTCAGCCCGACCAGCAGGAAAAGCCCAGTCGCCCAGGTCGCCTGCTGCACCACAGCCAATGCCTGCTGTTCAGCGGTGGTGGGAAAGATCAGAAAAATCGGGTACGGCTCGCTGCCGGAGACAGTCAATTGCGCGGCAACCGCCAGGCCAGGCTCGTCTTTGCGGCCATCGGTGTAGCGGATCAGCGTTGGGGTGCTCCACAGGCCGTCTGCGTTGCTCACCGCAGCGCGAAGCGAGTCCGGGATGCTCTGGCTGGAGACGTCCGAACCGATCCGGGCGACCGGGGTTTCCACCAAGAGGTAGTACTGGTCCCCGACCCTGCCCCGCACAGCGGATTCCCGCGCCAGCCGGGCGACTTGCTCGTTCGGGGATGTGCTGCGCAGGTCGATGCTGGCGATCTGGCTGCGCAACGCCGTCACCACCGCCGTAGCCTGGGCCAGTGACGTCTGCGTCTTGCGGGCCAGGATGCCCCGGCCAGATTGGTCCAGCAGAAAAAGCCCGGTGGTGGTCAGGATCACCACCGACGCCGCCAGCGTGGTGATTACCACCCGGAACGGCAGCGACAGGCTCCACCAGCGCATAGGCCCGAAGCCAGGGCCATTGGAATCACGCGCCATCAGGCGGCTTCGGCTCACCGGCTCGATAACCAATGCCGCGCACTGTCACGACTATCTCCGGATTCTCTGGATCGTTCTCGACTTTGGAGCGCAGCCGTTGCACATGCACGTTCACCAACCGGGTGTCCGAGGCGTGGCGATAGCCCCAGACCTCTTCCAGCAGCACTTCGCGGGTGAAAGCGTGCCTGGGACGGCGGGCCAACGCCAGCAGCAGGTCAAATTCGAGCGGGGTCAGGTTTATCTCGCTGTCGCCCCGGCGCACAGTGTGCCCATGCACGCTGATGAGCAAGTCACCGATCTGCAGCGTGCCTTGGTCGGATTCCGGCTGCGAATGCCTGCGCAACCGGGTCTTGATCCGGGCCAGCAATTCTTGGGTCTTGAAAGGTTTGGGGACGTAATCGTCGGCGCCAGCCTCCAACCCGTCCACAATGTCGATGGTGTCGGTTTTTGCCGTGAGCATGACGATGGGCACGTCAGACTCGGCCCGGATGTCGCGGCAAATCTCCACCCCGTCGCGTCCGGGCAGCATGAGGTCGAGCAAAACCAGATCAGGCCCGAATCCGTGAAAGGCGGCCAGCGCGCGGTCTCCTTGATGGCAGAGGCTGGCCTGATAGCCCTCTTTGGCCAGCACAATCTCCAGCATCTCGGCAAGATGCTGATCGTCGTCCACGACCAGCACCCTTTGCGACCCCTCAGTCATCTGCGCCTCCTGCGATGGGACTATCCCCCGATTTTACGCACTCGCGCAATCTGGCGGCACCTTCTCGGAAGATAGACACCCCGGCCCTGGGTTGAAACTCAGCCATATTGGCCAGCCTAGCTGGTGGTTGGGCAACAGCGCCCCACCCAACTGGCGCCGTCGGAAAAGTTTCACCGGCCAAAGGCGGTCATCGCCCCTCTGGGCGGCTGGCGACGTGACAGGATAGGCGTATGGCTGAATCGCTGCGCCCCGGAATGCTGCTGGTCGCCGCCGTCGGTTTGAGTGACGGCGTATTCGATCAAACTGTGGTGTTGCTGCTCGACTCGGACGAATCGGGCAAGGTGGGCGTGGTGCTCAACCGGCTGTCCGGCTACGAGTTGGACGACGCGCTGCCGCAGTGGGCAGAGTTGGTCTGCGAGCCGAAGAAGCTATTCGACGGCGGGCCGGTCTCCCAGCGCGGCGCGATCTGCCTAGCCATCCCGATAGACGAAGACCCTCCCGGCTGGCGGCAGGTGCATGGCCAGGTCGGCCTGCTCAACTTGGACACCCCGACCGAGATCGCAGACGGGGCGTACACCCATCTGCGTATCTTCGCCGGTTATTCCGGATGGGATGCCGGACAGCTTGAGAGCGAAGTCAAGCGCGGCATGTGGCATGTCGTCACCTCGCTGCCGGAAGACCCTTTTGACCCGCTTCCGCAAACGCTGTGGAATCGGGTGCTGCGCCGCCAAGGCGGGGACTTGGCCCTCTATTCCACCTGGTCTAAGGCGGCGGAATTCAATTGACCAATGGCCAACCGCCGCCAAACCCCGACCTGGCTGGTGAAGCGCCAGCGCAGAATAGCCCCGGCTTGGGCCAGCCAGACGCCCCGGCCAGCGCCATCCGGCGGCCAAAGCGCAAGCTGGTTGGCTGGCTGGTCGTGGCCGGGGTGGCGGTGTCGCTGCTGGCCGGGTTGGCGGTGGGCAAGGGATTCGACCAGCGCAAGGATGTTGTCGAAGTTGCCGCAGGTGCCGAAATTGACTGCCGGAGCGTCGTCTTCCGCTTCGACAGCGCGACCGCGCAGCCGGGCGTCGATATCCTCAGCGAGCAGGAAAATTGGAAGATTCTGGTCTACGGAACCGTGCGCAACCCCAATACCGGCAATGTGCCGGTATTCTCCAGCTCCTATCCGAATATCGCCGCGACCGACCCGGACACCCAGACCACCAAATACCCGAATTGGGCGCAATTGGGCCAATACGACCGGGAGCCGAAAAGGTCCACCCGCAGCATGGTGTACCCCGGAAACGAATGGATGCCGGTCGTTTTCTCGTTTGAATTCCCCGGCGAATACCAGCCCGCCGCCACCCTGCCGCTGAGCGCCGGGGAGATGGAATTCACCGACATAGCGCTCTGGGGCCTGGGTTCGGACCCAGTTTGGAATTACGACTCCTACGGGAAGATTTACCGGACTTACCTGCCGCTCACGCTATTGCCGCCGCAGTGATCTCAACCCAGCGGCCCAGCCGCCTCGAAGAACACCCGGTCTGCGGCTTGAACCTCCGCTTCGGGTTCGCCGTCGGTTTTTGAGAAGCTGATCCACACGCCGCCAACCTCGCCCAGCGCCCGTTTCGGAACCTCGAAAACCTTGGTGACCTGCCCGGATGGGGCATCGCCACAGCGTTGGTAGAAGCCGCTCGGCAAGCTCTGGAAGGTCTCGTTCCACCCTCTGCCCTCACCGGCCAGATAAGCCCAGCAGCTCGAATTGGGTTCGGGATCGCCCGCAAGCGAAAATTCAGCGACCAGATACACCGCACCGGGTACCGGCAGATTCGGATCGCCCCCCTCGAAGCCAGGCGGCAGCGACTCCACCGGGCTTAGTCGCTCCAACCGCAGCTCCATCCCGCTGAAACTGGCGCTTTGCCCCTGGGGTATCCGCGTCTCGCCCAGTTCGGGGAAACCGATCCGAATCACCCAGGCCAAGGCCAAAGCCAACGCCGCGCAGCAGACCAAGATCGCTCTGGATGGTTTCACGGCGCCACCTCCTCAATGAGCACATTCGCAGTCACGCTCGCAACGGGCGCCAGCTCGCCCAGCGCAAATTCCGCCGCGTATCCCGCCGACTCCGCCCGGATCGACGCGCCGCCAGCCAGCGCCGAACGTTCGACCTCGAAGACCACGTCACAGCTGGAGCGGAAACCTGGGAGGGAACGGTAATAGCTGATTCCGTCCCACGGCGCATAATCTGAGCCGCCAGCCGACAGGCTCAACGTCACCGAATTCGCGGGGTAGGCGTTGAAGACGCTCAGCCGCACCACGACGAACAGCTGGTCCGAATGCTCCGCATCCTGGCCAATGACCACCTCGTCGCCCATTCTGGCGTCGCTGACGCCAACTTCGGATCGGCCCACCTTGACCACTTCGCCCACCGCTGCCCGGCTGGCGCCGCCGAAACCGGTGGTCAGCGATTGGGCGCAGGCGACCGCCGCCAAGACGGCGCCCACTAGGAGCGCGTTCAACCAGCCCGGCGTCGGGCTTGGGGCCTTGGCCAAGCGCAATTCCTCCACCCGTTGGAAAGCCGCTGCCAGCAGCAGCAATTGCAATCCGGTGATCACCACCTGGTCGAGGAGTCCGCCAAGCGGCATCAGGAGCAGCGGGTTCGACCCCGACAGCGTTATCAGCGTCGCTATCCAACCATCCAGGCTCCCGCCCAACCAGTGCAGCATGTGGAAGAGCAGCACGTATCCGCCCAGGAATGGCCAGCCCGCCTGGAAAACCCGGCGCAGCGAGTAGACGAAGGGAAGCACTTTGTCGTCTATGTCGTTGTAGACCGCATCCACCACCGCCAGCAACGCCTTGCGCAGCGACCCCAGCTGCGAGCGCTCCGCGCCCCACAGCTCGGCAAGTTTCGGAGCTTTCACCCCGGCGACCACACCGGCCAGCGCCAACCAGGCGATGGGCAGGAAGACCATATTGGCCAGCGGCACGCCCACCGCCTCCCACCCCGCTGCCAGGAATTCGGGAAAGTCGATATGGATGGCGGCCTTGATCCATGCCAGTGCCTGGTCCAGCCAACTGGCCAGATTGCGGTCCCCCAGCCAGAGCATCACCCAGGAGACGATTCGGAAACCGCTGATGCCGAGCAGGAAGAGGAAGACCGCCTCCACCACGGCTGAGGCCAGTCCCACCACATTTCGGCCGGTCTTGTCATATCGCCATTCCAGCCAGCGGCGCAGGACGAAGCTGGCCACCAGGACCGCGATCACCCCGACCAGCACCACCGGGGAGGAGAGCGGATTCATCGAGTTGATGGTGTCGGCGAAGTAGAAGAAGCCAAAACGCGCGTTGATCACATCCATCACGTTGTGGATGATGCCGTCCACGAAGCCGAAGGCCCAATAGACACTCAGGAACGGAAGCATCGTCTCCGCCAGGGCGTCTCCGAATTTGGCCCCGCCGCCCAGCAGGGTCCGCAGCGCGTAGATGACGGCGGAGAGTTGCGCTACCAGGCCGAGTGAAAGACAGCCGATCAACAGCCACGGCATCGCCACGATGACCTCTCCGGCGATCAGGATCGAGCCGAAATAGGCGACCCATGAGGCAGTCATGGCGACAGCCAGGCTCCCCCACACTGTGCGTGGGATTTTGGTGAAGCGGGCTAGCAGCAGCCACAACTCGTGGAGAAGTTGGCTCAAGGCACTCATCGCGCTCCTAGGTTCCCGCTTGGACCCGCCTGGTACTGATTGCCTATTATGGCCGAAGTCACCTGGCCGAGCCACACCCCGCAAATGCGCGGATGCGGGGTATGGTGTGCCTATGAGCGGGAGATACGCGCCCACCCCGACTTCCGGGCTGCATTTGGGCAACCTGCGCACCGCCCTAGTCGCCTGGCTCTTCGCCCGCAGCTCCGGCAGGCAGTTCCAGCTCCGCTTTGAAGACCTCGACCGTGACCGGGTACGGGATGGGGGCGCGGTTGGCGCTGCCCAATACGCGGATTTGGCCGCGCTCGGCATAGATTTCGACGGTGAGGCCGTCTGGCAGTCGGAGCGGCTGGGCGGGTACCAGTCCGCCGCTGATTTGCTGGCTGGGCGCTGCTATGAGTGCTACTGCACCCGGCGCGAGATAGCGGAATCCGCGTCAGCGCCGCATCGGGACGGCTATCGCCCCTATCGGGGCACCTGCCTGGGGCTGAGCGATTCCGAACGGGACGAGCGCCGCGCCGCCCGCCCCCCGGCGTTGCGGATCAGGGCGGATGGCGCCCGCAGCGCGGTGCGGGACTATTGGGCGGGCGAATTCGAGGCGGACGTTGACGATTTCGTCATCCGGCGCAACGACGGAGTGTGGGCCTACAACTTCGCGGTGGTGGTCGATGACATCGCCCAAGGCGTAGACCAAGTGGTGCGCGGGGCCGACCTGCTCTCATCAGCGCCCCGGCAGGCTTGGCTGACCACCGTGCTTGGCGGCAGCGTACCGGAATACGCGCATGTGCCGCTGGTCACCGACCGGTCGGGGAAACGGCTGGCCAAGCGCGAGAGGGCGGTCACCCTGGCAGAGCTGGCGGCGGAAGGCACGTCAGCCGCACAGGTGCTCGCCCTGCTCGGCAGTTCGCTAAAGCTGTGCCGAGCCGATGAGCGGGTCACCATTTCCACGCTGCTGGATCGTTTCGACCCCGAAACGATCCCCGGCGAGCCTTGGGCCTATTGAGCCTGCTCGGCAAACAGCAAATCCACCACGAAGACCAGGGTGTCGCCCTTCTCCACGGGAGGTTCATTGCTGCCTTCGGTGAATCCCAGTTCGGGCGGGACTATCAGCAGCACCCGCGAACCGACTTTCTGGCCGTCGAGGCCTTGGGCCAAACCGACGAGCGAGCTGCCGAGCAGACCTTGGTCGGTGGTGTCATAGACCCGCATCACCTCTGCCTTGGTCTTCCAAGAATAGGCGACGTAGTGGGAGGCGAGGAGGCTGCCTTCGTTGACCTTCTCGCCGGTGCCCTCGATAAGCGTTTGGGTGACCAATTTGGTCGGCGGGGCCGTGTCGGGGATGGTTATCTCAACCGATCCAGCGTTCTCCGAAACCTTGGGCAGGTCCGCTGGCGGCTCTACCGCTTTGCCTTCGGGGCCGGGCAGCGACCCGCCCACGATGTCCGCCACAAAGACCAGGGAGTCGCCCACGGCGATGCCCGCGTTGGAATTGCCGCCGGAGGAGTCGTACGCTTCCGACCCCGGCATGGCGACCAGCACCCGCGAGCCGATCTTCTGCCCGCCCAGGCCGGTGCGGAATCCGGGGATGACCGCATTGAGCGAGAACGACGCCGGAACGGCTTCGGTGCCCTCTACGGCGGTGAAATTATCGTCAAACCGCTCGCCGGTGCGCCCGTTGACGCCGTAGTAGAAGACCACGACGACGCCATTGGGGTCAATCGTGGCGCCGTCCCCTTCGACCAGCACCTTGCTCAAGGTCTTGTCCACGGTGAAAGGCGTGGCGAATTCGATCTTCGGAACCGCCAGCCGTTCCCCGGTCACCGTGATCGGGTCCAGGCTCGCCGAAATTGGCACGCTTGGGGAGGGAGACGCCGGAACTGGGTTCGGACCGGATGAGCAAGCGCTGGAAGCGGCCAGCGCTGCGATGGCGATGAACGCCGGGATTGCACGGAGTCGAGTCACGGGATGAAACTCTACCAGCCCGCGCGCCCAGCCTGCCCGCAGCGGCGGCGATCTTGGGGCTACATGTCCACCAGGTCGAACAAATCGGCCAATTCGGCGGCGGTCAGCTCGCGGATGCCGCCAGCGGGGAGCCTGCCCAGCCGCAGCGAGCCGAGTTGGGTCCGGGCCAGGCGGAGCACCGGGCGGCCAACCGCCTCCAGCATCCGGCGCACGATGCGGTTCCGGCCTGAGTGCAAGACCAGCTCCAGCAAAGCCCGGCCTTGGACGCTTCCAACCAGCTTCACCCGGTCGGCGCGGATCGGGCCGTCTTCCAAAACCACGCCTTTGCGCAGCGCGGCGAGGACTCCGGCATCGGCTGTGCCGCGCACCTCGGCCAGATAGGTCTTGGCCACCTCGTAGGAAGGATGGGCAATCCGCTGGGCGAAATCGCCGTCGTTGGTGAGCAGCAGCAACCCTTCGGTGTCCGCGTCCAGCCGCCCGACGTGGAACAGGCCCTCCGTGGCCCACCCGCCAAGGTAGCCGTCCAACGCCGGACGGCCCCGCTGGTCCTCCATGCTCGACAGCACTCCGGCTGGTTTGTTCAGCATCAGGTAGCGGTGGTCGTTGCAGGGCGGGATGCGTTTGCCGTCCACCCGGATGACGTCGGTGGCCGGATCGACCCGGACTCCTTGCAGCTTTACCGTCTCGCCGTTGACTTGCACCCGGCCCTCGTCGATCAGAATCTCACTCGCCCGGCGAGAGGCAATCCCGGCTTGGGCCAGCGCTTTCTGCAGCCGGATGCCTTCAGTCATCAGCCTGCGCGGACTCTGCAGCAGACTCTGCCGAATTCGCGGATTCGCCTTGCTCGATGCTGCGCTTCCCGGTGGCCGCGTAGAGTTCTTCCTCGGTCAACGGCGCCGGCGGGCGCAGCCCGATCATCTCGGCCAGTTCCGTCTCCAGCGCGATGGCGTTGGGCAGGTAGGGCGCTATCGGCGGCAAATCGTCCAAGCTGGTAATCCCCATCCGTTCCAGGAAGGTTTCCGTCGTGGCGAACATGCGCGCGCCGGTGTTCATGTCTTGCCCGGTGACTTCGATCATGTCCCTGGCCACCAGCGTGCGGATCACACCATCCACATTCACCCCGCGCACGGCAGCCACCTGGCTGCGGGAAATCGGCTGCATATAGGCCACTACGGAAAGAGTCTCCAAGGCAGCTTGCGAAAGCTTGCCCTGCTGGCCCTCCAGCACCCAGCGGTGGATCAACTCGGAGTGCTCCTCCCTGGCATAATAGCGCCAGCCGACTCCCACCCGGAGCAATTCAAAACCACGGCCACTGTCCTCGTAGAACTGCCGCAATTCCTCCAGCTGCCGTTCCACCTCGGGCAGCGGGACGCGCACGGCTTCGGCCAATTCCCGGGCTGGGATCGGTTCGGTGACCATCATCAGCAATGCTTCCAATGCTGCGGGCAGCCAAGCTAGGTCAACCAACGGATCATTTTCCATCACGTCTCCATTCTCTCGTCGAATTCGGCACCCAATCCAGACGTGTCAACTTCCGTGCCCAGCCAGCGGATGGTTATTTCACCCAGTGGGCTGAGTTGTTCCAAGCCGATTGCCTGCTCGCGGTAAAGCTCAAGCAGGGCAAGGAACCGTCCAACCACCACCATGCGGTCTTCCGCATCGGCGATGAGGGCGCGGAAAGTAAGGATTTGGTGAGCTTTGAGTTTTGCCGAAATCACTTCGGCCTGCTCGCGGACGCTCACTCTTGGCACATGCAAGTGAGCCACGGGCACAGCGTCGATTTGTTTGGGCGTCATCGCCCTGGCCGCCAAGAAAGCCAGGTGGTCGGCCAATCCCCGCAAATCCACTTCGGGCAATAGCTTTGCGAAGCGTTCCTCCAAGCCACCCGGCCTGGGGATGTGGGCGGCCTGCTCGCGCAAGGTCTGCCCCATCCACGCGCTTGCGAGTTTGAACGCCCGATATTGCAGCAGCCGGGCGAAAAGCAGGTCACGCGCCTCTAAGATGGCTAGGTCTTCCAAATCCTCGACCTCGCCTTGGGGCAGCAACCGGGCCGCTTTTAGGTCGAGCAGCGTCGCGGCGACAACGATGAATTGGCTGGTCTGGTCCATCTCGGCGCGTCCAGAGCTTTGCAATTCCCGCAAGTGGGCGATGAATTCATCGGTGACCACCGACAACGCCACTTCGGTGATGTCGAGTTTGTGTTTGCCGATCAATTGCAGCAGCAAGTCGAACGGGCCGGAAAAGTTGGCCAAGTGGACGTTGAACGCGCTGCGATTCAAATCCTCAGTCTCAAGCCCGATGGCGGTCACTGTAATTCACGCACCAAACCGGATTCGGCGCCCTGGGCCGCCAAATCCGCCATCGCCAGGCTGACTGCGGTGCGCACAATCCGTCCCCGGTCAACCGCCAGCCCGTGCTGGGCGCGCAAGGTCAGCCTGGCCTGCTCTAAGGCCAGCAATTCTTCCCCGCTGACATAGACGGTGATCTTCTCCTCATGCCTGATGCGCCCACTGCCGGGCAATTCTAGGCTGATGGGCATCTGAACAGAACCTCCCTGGCGAGACTGCGATAGGCGTCAGCTCCGGGGGAAGACGAAGCGTAAGTGGTGATCGGCTCTCCGGCCACCGTTGTTTCGGGGAATTTTATGGTGCGCCGGATCACCGTCTGGAAAACGGTGTCGCCAAAGGCCTGCACCACCCGTTCGAGCACTTCGCGGCTGTGGACAGTGCGGGCGTCGAACATGGTGCCCAGGATGCCTAAAATTTCCAACTCCGGATTGAGCCGATCCTGGACTTTCGCAATGGTGTCGGTCAGCAGCGCCACTCCCCGCAGAGCGAAGAATTCGCATTCCAGCGGGATGATCACTTTGTCGGCGGTCGTCAGCGCATTAATGGTGAGCAGGCCGAGCGAAGGGGCGCAGTCGATCAAGATCAGGTCGTAGTCACCGCGCACCCGGTCCAAAATCCTGCCCAGGCTTTGCTCCCTGGCCACCTCTGAGACCAATTGAATCTCGGCTGCGGCAAGGTCGATGTTGCTGGGCAGCAGGTCCAGGTTGTCCACGCCGGTCGGGGCGATCACCTCGGCCACATCGACTCCGCGGCCCACCAGCAAGTTGTAGATGGTGGTCTCCAAAGTGTGTGGATTCGCCCCCAGGCCGACCGAGAGCGAGCCCTGCGGGTCGAAATCGACCAGCAGCACTTTCCGCCCGGTCTCAGCCAGCGCCGCCCCAAGGTTGATGGTGGTCGTCGTCTTCCCGACCCCGCCCTTCTGGTTGCACATGGCGATGACCAGCGCGTTCTTCGGCTTGCCGGGATCAGGCCGGGCCGGTTCGGGCAAATCGGGCAATTCATACCGCGACTCGGCGGCGCTGGCAACTGTCGTGTCTTTGGCTCTGCTCACCCCCACACCCTACCCGGAAATGTCGACATATCTCCCCGCCACACCGGAGTAGCCCACACTCGCCAACAGCGAGGCGAGCACCAGGACGGGCGGCACGATCATTAAACCCCTCCCTTGGGCTGCGTCCAAATCCACTCTGTTTGCTCGACCTATCTTTATAAATTT
>JAIRXX010000042.1 GCA_031268065.1 Propionibacteriaceae bacterium | reverse complement strand
CAAATGGCGTGGCTGCGGTACCCGCCTACATGGTGGTGCAGGATGCCTTCGGCAATGTGATCACCGGCCATCCGGCTTCTGAGTGCAGTTTCCAGCTTTCGCCCGCAGGCACGCAGACGGTGTGGTTCGGGCCGGAGAACGCTCGCGGCAACCCCGCGACCGGGACTGGCACGGGTAGCGGCGGCACGACAGGCGCTGATGGCCGCTGCACCGTCGAGGCGCGGTCTTTCACCCCAGGCCAGTACATGACCGTGGGCAGCTTCGGCGCCCAGAGTTCGCCGGGGACCTCCGATGAGCACAAGGCAAAATTCTCCGACGTGACGATTGACGCCGCCCACTCCTGGTGGGAAATGGTGAAGAGCCCGGTGGACGCTTCCGCCGCTTACGTCGTCGCGGACGGTTTGGATTCGTGGACGTTGAGCGTGAACGGGCGTGACGCGGCGGGCGCTGTCGCCAACATCCAGGATCTTCGGATCGAATGGAAGCTCGATGGCACCCTGATGGGTTCCACAGTGGTCACCACGGGCGTCACCGGGTCCACCAGCCCAGGCGTGGCGGTCTACCAACTCAAGACCACGAAGGCGGGGATCTACGAGGTGTCCGTCTGGGTGGGAGGCGACCGGATCGCCACCGAGCCGCTCGGGTCCATTAAGGCGCTGGACGCCCAGTTCGTGGCGGCGCCGGCGTTCCGGGGCACACTTGCCTCCAGCAGCGGCCCACGCCTGTACACCGACACTTACGCGCAGAGCCATTCGGCGGCGGTGACGGTGTATGACGAGTACGACAACCTGGTGCCGAGCACGCCGGTGACTTTCACGCTGGACCCGGCCAAGGCGGCGCATTTCATCGGCGCTGGCGACACGAATCCGTGCGGGTCGGGCGCTATCGCTGACTGCAAGACGCTCACCGTTTTGACCGGATCATCGGACCCGGCCCAGGTGCGGGTCGCCTCATCGGCCTCCGAGACCACCACCGTAAGCGCTTTCCTTGGCGTCGGCACGGCTGGACTAGCGGTGGGTCAGGCGGTTTTCCTCTTCGAGGACACTGAGCTTTGCGCTTCGTGCTCGACGTTCGAGATCACGCCCGATCCGGCTGCGAACACCAAGGTGGCCGATGGCGTGGAGTCGTTCACCGGCGTGGTCACGGTGCGCACCACCAGTGCTGTGCCTGCCGCCGCCGGGTTCCAGGTGACATTCGACGTCCCGGACGGACTCGTGGTCACCGGCGATGACCGCACTGACAGCGCTGGCCGCGTAGAGGTGGTGTTCACCACCACGGTTGCGAAGGCTTACCAGGTCAACGCGCAGGTCGTCGGATCAAATATCCCGGCAGTTGACCAAGTGTTGCGGTTCGTCCCCGGCGCGGCTTCGGTTGGGCGGAGCTACCTGGACGTGTCAACTCAGAACGTGCAGGCGGATGGGTCTTCCTCGAACCGGGCCTGGGTGGTCGTGCGGGACGCCAATGACAACCCGGTCGCGGGACACCGGGTGTATTTCGAGGTTGAAGAAGGTTCGCCCGCTGTGGACGGGCCGACGCTGAGCGCGGCCTCTGCGCTGACCTGCGACTTCAACTCGGCTGCGAAGCCGGACTGGTGCGATACGCCTGGGAAGGCGCAGATCACCCTCACCTCCCACGAGCCGGGGGCGTTCGACGTATCGGCCTATTTGGACGCGGCTCACCAGCAGGAGGTCACCGCCTCCCCGAAGCAACTGCAATTCGGCTCGGGCGAACCCGATCCGGCCCGGTCGGTTCGGACAGTGACTCCGAGCACCGACGCCGCTGACGACCCGCAGCAGACGGTCTCGGTGACAGCCGATGGGTACGAGCGGTACACGTTGGACGCCGAAGTCAGATCGTCGGCGGACATCTTGGTGGGCGGCGCCGCTGTGCGGCTCACCCCGGTGGGAGACGCTGTGGGACTGATAATCGCTCCGGGGACCGGCACCGTCTTGACCGGGACGCCGACAGCGCCCGTCTGGGGCCATCACAGCTGGCGGGTGTCCAGCACCGTCCGCGCAACCTACACCGTTTGGGTCGAGGTCTGGGCCAACGGCGCTTGGCGGAGGATCGGCGATCCGGTGACGCTGCGCTTCAGCGGCGGCGGGCCGGTCGCTGACAATTCGTGGTTGGCGCAACCCGGCGTCACGGTGGCGGACGGTTCGACCAAGGCCACGGTGTTGGCGCGGTTGTTCGATGAGCAGGGCAATCCGGCGGATAGCGGGACGGTGGTGTTCCAGGTGCCGGATGGATTGACCGCGACGGTTGGCCAGGCGGCTTATCCGGGACCGGATTCTGTGGAGGTTCCGGTGACCGCGGGGGTGGCGGCCATCGCGGTGTCCACGCCGGTTGCGGGCAACTATGTGGTGACTGCCCGGGTGTCGGGCACCCCGGATCAGCCGATCTTGTCGGTGAAGGACGCTGTGGAGGGTGCCGTCGTTGACACCCAAGGCCAGGTCCGGGCGGTGTTTGTGAATGGCGGGTTCTCAGCCGCTGATTCGGTGTTGTCGATTCCGACAGCCCAGACTGCGAAGTACGTGGGCGGCGTGGATCAGCATCAGGCCAAGGTTGAGTTGAAAGACGCGAACCTGAACCCGGTGCCGGATACGGCGGTCTCGTTCCAGTGGACGATAGCTGGCTCCGAGCTGCCAGACGGCTCGGCGCTCTGGAATGCCGGCCCGGTGGCGCAGACCGACGCGGCGGGGGTGGCGTCTTACCATTTCGCCTCCCCACAGGATGCTTCGGGGAACCATTTGGCGACTTGGGTCTGGGTGCGGGCACTCGCCCAGTCGGCGTCGGACCCGGCTGTTTGGACGCCGGTTGGCCCCCCGGAGGCGACGATCCATCTGGGCGCGGTCAAGGGCGCGAATTTCAGGGCCGGGCCAGTGGCCGATCTGGATAAGACCACCTTCGAGACGTGGACCCCGGCGGTGCTGAACGACCTGGTGGCTGAGTCTTGGGCGCGTGTGGTGGTGCGGGACGAGCATGGGAACGGGATCGGCCAGCTAGC
Source organism: Propionibacteriaceae bacterium (assembly GCA_031268065.1). Classification (GTDB taxonomy): domain Bacteria; phylum Actinomycetota; class Actinomycetes; order Propionibacteriales; family Propionibacteriaceae; genus Propionicimonas. Next base: position 2,183 of record JAIRXX010000042.1, on the reverse strand, counting down.
TGTGACCTTCACCTTGCCGGATTCGCAAGCGGGCACAGTGGGCACGCCGGTGTTCGTGGGTGGTTCAAAGACGGCAACGGTGACGACGTGTGCCTATGACCTGAATCCGGTACCGGCTGAATGCGAGGTTAATGGCGTCTACACACCGGGTTTGGCCTATGTCAAGATCGTGTCCGACCATGAGGGCACGTTCCCGGTGTCGGGCACGATAGCCTCCCCTGGGCAGGGAAGTGTCCCCGCTGGCAGCGGACCGGTGACATTCGACGCCGGTGTGGGCAGCGCCGAGGCGTCGTGGTTCGAGCTGGCAAAGACTGATTCATCTGCTGCGGTGGTGCGGGCTGACGACGCTGCTTCGTACACATTGACGGTGACGGTGATGAACGGGCAGGCCGGGGCTTCGTTGAAGCCGGTGGCTGGCGAATGCGTGACTCCGGTCTTGCCGGGCGATGTGGCGGTTAAGGCCGCGACCGCGCCTGCGGGCGATTGCCCGCCGGGTTCCTACGTCAGCGCCGCCGATGGCACGGTAGCGTTGGAGATCGTGACGACGCTGGCCGGGACGCATGGCGTTGGAGCGAGTCTAGGCGGATCGCGGATAGCGACGCAGCCAGGCGGGGTGGACCAGGTGTTGCCAGCCAGGTTCGTAGGCGGTGTGCCGTCGCCGGTGGAGTCCGAGTTGACGAGTCCGGCGGGGCCGGTCCGCGCGGACGATCCAGCTGGGCTGACGGTGTTGGCGTTGGTGCGGGACAAGTTCCGGAATCTGGCGTCTTGCTGGTCCGGGGCGGTCCAGGTGCCTTGCGTGGTGGACTTCTGGGTGCCTGCTGGCACTCGGGCCGGGACTGGGGCGGCGCGGGTGAATGGCCCGGGTTGGTTCCAGGCCGATACCGCGCTGGTCGATTATGCCGCCGCCACACCGGCTCCGGACGCGGGCACGGCTGCTGCCACCTATTTCGGCGTGCAGGGCGGTTATGACGTCCGGGCGTCGGTCAACGGCTCGGAGATCGCCACCGCTGACGGCCAACGGGCTGCGGCGGGCCAACCTGCTGTGGTGCGTTTGACGTTCACTGATTCGACGCCGCCCGAACTCCCGGCGGTGAGTCCGTCGGATGGGAAGCATGTGCGGGGCGAAGTTGATCTGGCGGACGAGCCTGACGCGCGGGCAGGCGATCTAACGGTTGTGGTGGTCGATTCCGCGACCGGCGACGAGTTGGCGAGGTGCCCGGTGGGCGCGGACGGGGCGTTCGATTGCCCGATCGTTCCCGCGTCGCCCGACGGCGCTGAATTGGCGGTGGAGATCGTCGATTCGGCTGGCAACGCCTCTGCCGGGTTCACAGTGGTGGTAGACGCCACGCCGCCAGCGCCGCCCAGCCCCAAGCCGAGCAACGGCGAGACGTTGGCAGGTGGCGGTGACGAGCCGGGCAACGCGATCACCGTTAAAGACCCAGACGGCGTTGTCATCTGCGAGACGGCAGTCAGCGCCGGTCTGGCCTGGGAGTGCGAGTTGGGCCGGGTGTTGGATACCGGCGACGTGGTGACGATCATCGAGCGGGATCAGGCTGGCAACCAAGCTGCCAAGCTATGGCGGATAGGTCTGCCAGCGGCGGCAGCCGCCAAGCCGACCTTGTTCCCAGGCGAGGAGCAGACCATCACCGGGATCAATTTCCAGCCCGGTGAAGAGGTCAGCGCCGTGCTCTCAGACGGCGTGGCCTTGGGCACGCAGGTCGCAGACGCGGACGGCCAGGTGGTCTTCAGCTGGGCGATCCCCGATGATGCGGTGCTTGGGGCGCAGGTCGCAACGCTGACCGGCCCGCTGTCAGGTGCGCACGAGGTTGGGTTCACAGTGGCGGCCAAGCCGTCGCTGCCGTTCAGCGGCGCAGACGGCCTGGAGTGGAAGCTTGGCGGTGCGTTGGCCCTGCTGGCCGTTGGTTTCCTGCTGGTGCTGGTGGCCAAGCGCCGCCGCCAGGGCAGCTGACCCGCGTCCAGTTGGTGGCGGCTCCAAGTTGCCTAGCACCGCGTCAGGCCGGGGTAACGCTTGTCGTCAAATAGGCAGGTCCAAGTGGCCAGTTGGACTCCCGCCGTATGACTGGGTAGACTCTCTCTTTGCATCTGAGCGCCCGTAGCTTAATGGATAGAGCATCTGACTACGGATCAGAAGGTTGGGGTTTCGAGTACCTCCGGGCGCGCTG
>JAIRXX010000375.1 GCA_031268065.1 Propionibacteriaceae bacterium | reverse complement strand
AGGATGGGGAAGTGGTGGCCGCCGAAGAGCCGGAGCCTGCCGAGCCAGTGCCTGCTGAGGCTGAGCCTGCTGAGGCTGAGCCTGCCCAGGCTGGGGCGGAAGGCGGTTATGTCGGAGACGAGCCGCCTGCTGGCTACGAGATCAAAGGCAACGCCCGGTCGAAGAAATATCACCAGCCTGGCCAGTCCCGCTATGCGGTCACCACCGCCGACGTGTGGTTCAACAGCGTGGAGGCGGCTGAAGCCGCTGGATTCCAAGCTGCCAAGTCCTGAGCATCAGGATGCTTGGCGCGGCGCGCGCCTGACTTGGCTGTGCCAGGTGGCGTGCAGGTGTTGTGGGGGTTGCAGGTGTTGTGGGGGTTGTCTGGGGTGTGTCCAGACGCGGCGTTGGCCACCGCTGCCGGGGCGCGTCCAGCTTAGCCAGCAGGTCTTCAGACGCCGATGTGGGTTAGTATTTGATTGCGTTGCGCCGATTCACTCAGGCGCGAGGTGAGAACAAGGAGCGTTATGACTACTGCGACACTGCACACGAACTATGGCGATATCGCCATCGAGCTATTTCCCGACCACGCCCCCAAGACGGTGGAGAATTTCACCGGCCTGGCCACTGGCGCCAAGCAGTATCGCAATGACGACGGCGAGCAGGTTACCGGGAAGTTCTATGACGGATTGACCTTTCACCGCGTCATCGACGGCTTCATGATCCAGGGCGGTTGCCCCAGGGGTGATGGGCGCGGTGGCCCCGGCTACCAATTTGGAGACGAATTCCATCCCGAGTTGGTCTTCAACAAGCCCTATCTGCTCGCAATGGCCAACGCCGGGCCGGGCACGAACGGATCGCAATTCTTCATCACGGTGGGGCCGACCCCGCATCTCAACCGCAAGCACACCATTTTCGGCGAAGTCAAGGATCCGGCTAGCCAGCAGGTCGTGGACACTATCGCCAAAGTGCCCACCGGAATGATGGACCGCCCGGTCAAGCCAGTGGTGATCGAAAGCGTGGAAATCTCCGAATAGCCAGCGCCGCCGAACCGGTTAGCCCGGTTTGCGGGCCGCGCTAGCCCAGACGGCGCCCGCGCGGCCTCAGTCGGCGCCGAGGGAGAACGCCGCCTCCATGTCCAGGGCCGAGTAGGCCCGGAAAGCGATGTGGGTCTCGGTGCTGAGCACGCCGGGGACTTTGTTGAGCTGGTCCGCCACGGTCACTGCCACATCGTCTATGGAGCGCACCCGGACCATCACGATCAAATCGATCGTCCCAGTGGTGGAATAGACCTCGGAAACGCCGTTAAGGTCGGCGATCTGCTGGGCAACGTCCGGGATGCGTGCGGTGTCGGCGTTGACGAAAACAATCGCGGTAATCATGGGAGCATCCTAGCGTTCATTGGGGTTCAAAGCTCCGGGGAACAAGCCATCTCGGGGCACCGATTCGGCTGGACCCGGTGGCTCGAAGGCTGGCGGATCGTCGCCCCACACCGCGCGGCTGAGTGAATCGACGCCCACGCGCAGCGGCCACGACCAGTCGCCGTCGATGGCGATCAGCCGCACGCCGGGGCGTTCCAGCCAATTCGCTATGAGCTGGGTCTCCTCCGTCAGCGCCGGATTGCCCGCCAGGGTGGTGTCGGCGCTGGCTTGGGCGGCTGTGGCCGCCGCGATTGGCGACTCGCCGGGTCGGGCCGTAGCAGCCCCGGCCAATCTGCCCTGGCGGATCACATGCACCTCCCAACCGCTGCCGTTGCGGTAAGCGGCGACTATTTCCGCGCAGCCGACCAGGCTGGACAGCCGGTGGTGGCGCAGCACTGAGCGGGCAAAAGCGTCGAGCCGTTTGACCACCTCCGCCGCCTCCTCGAAGCGCTCTTGGGCGGTGAGCGCGCTGATGCCCGGCTGGGCGGCACGCAGCGCCGGACGGATGTCGCTGGTCAACGCCTGGCGCACCGCCGCCACCGCCTGGGCATAGCCGTCGGTGTCGAGCTGGAGCTGGCATGGGGCCAGGCAGCGCCCCAATTCGGCCAGGGCGCAGGCGGGGGTGGGCTTGTTGGGGCTGAGCCTCGCCTTGCAGGGGCGCAGTTGGAAGGCGTCGCAGAGCACCCGCATGGTGTCTTCGGCCTGGGAACTATTGTGGAACGGACCCAGGCAGACATCTCCGGGTTTGGTTTTGCGCACCAACCCCAGGCGCGGGAACGGCTCGTTGGTGAGCTTGACCCACCACTGGCGCTGCGGAAATTTGGAACGGCGGTTGTAGCGCGGCTCGTGAGCGGCGATCAACCGCAATTCCAGAATCTCCGCCTCCAATTCGGTGCGGCACACCGTCGCCTCCACCCCGGTGGCGATGCGCAGCAGTTCGTGTATGCGCGAACGCTTCTCGGCGGCGGTGAAATAGCTGCGGACCCGGTTGCGGATGTTGCGGCTCTTGCCGACGTAAAGCACCTGGCGCTGTATCGCGCCCGAGCGGTCAGGCAGATCGGCCACGAAACGGTAGACGCCAGGCGCCTGCGGCAGGCCATCGGCCAGCCAGCGCTTGGCCCGGCGCTGCTGGGGGCCGTGGCTGAATTCCCGCAGGTCTTCAAGGGTGTCCACTCCGAAGCCGCCCGCCCGCTCCAAAAGCCCGTGCAGCACGTCCATCGTCGCGCGGGCGTCGGCCAACGCGCGGTGGTTTGGGGTCTCCTGGGCGTGGAAGTGGCTCGCCAGCGTCGCCAGCCGCAGATTGGGTACTTCGTCGCGCAGCAGAGCTTGCCGGGCTAGCGCCACGGTGTCGATGACGACGGGCTTGGGCCACTCATAGCCGAGCTGGGCGCAGGCGCGTTTGAGGAATCCGACGTCAAAGCTGGCATTGTGGGCGACGAGCACGCAACCTTCGCTGAAGGCCAAGAAGCTCGGCAAGACGTTCTCCAGGCGGGGAGCGTCGGCGATCATCGAATCAGAGATCCCGGTGAGCACTGTGATCGACGCCGGGATGTGGCTGCCGGGATTGACCAGGGTCTGAAATTCTCCGACCACCTCGCCGCCGCGAACTTTGACCGCCCCGATTTCGGTGATGGACGCCCCCGCGCCCGTGCCAGTGGTCTCCAGGTCGACCACGCAGAAAGTGACCGCCGCCAAAGGCTCGCCCAAGTCTGAGAAGGAGGGCTGCAACGGCGGCTCCGCAGCGCGCCGAGCAGTTTTTCCCAGATTTTGCCGGATCACAGAACTTAGGTTAGCCCGAGGCGCGGACAATAACGCCGCAGTCGCCAAGTGCCGAAGAGCGGTCGCCAGCCCAGCTCGATGGCGCGGTTGGAGCAGGGCTGGCTAGCTGAGATTGAACTGTGGGTTGCTTTCACAGCCAGCTTCCCTTAGAGTTTTCTCAGGTTTACTTCAGCATTTCCCCTCTTCGGGTGGCAGACACAGGAGCAGTAATTTATGCGGCGCAGTTCGTTGGTACGGTTTTTTGTCACCTTGCTGACCGCTGCCACCTTGGTGTTCGCGGGCTTCTCGGTGCCCACCGCGACCGCTGATCCGACTGAGCTTGATGCGGCGAAGGAGAAGGTCACGAAGCTGGAGACTGAGGCCAGCCAGATCGACGAGGACTACGACGAGGCCAAGATCAAGCTGGAAGAGGGCAAGCGGCGGGTCAGCCAGTTGCGCAAAGACATCGCTGAGCAGCAAGCGGCTGTTGACCGGCTCAGCGCTGACGCCCGTTCGATAGCGCTGATCCAATTCCAGGGGCGGGGCATCGATCCCAGCGTGCGAATCTTCTCCGACGCCGACCCGGAGGCGTTGCTCGGCCAGATTTCCACCGCGAACAAGGTCGATCAAAATCTGAACAACACTCTGCAGGAACACCAGCTCCAGCAGGCCGCGCTGTCCGACATGCGGCGCTCGCTCAATTCCGAGGTTGAGGCGCTGGACGCCGACGAGAAGCGGCTCGCCGCCTTGGAGGCGGAAATCAAGGTCAAGCTGACCGAGGCCAAAGAACTGGTGGACGAGCTGAGCCTCCAAGCCCTGCTCGATCTGGACCAGGCTGACGGCGGCTCCGCCGATTTCGATCTGAGCAGCCTCTCCGACGACGAGATTAACTCGCGGGTGCTGGGCGCGATCAAATACGCGGTCTCCAAGGTGAAGCGCGGGCAGTATGTCTGGGGCGCCTCCGGGCCGAATGGCTTTGACTGCTCCGGGTTGATGCTGGCCGCGTACCGCAGCGTCGGAATCCGGCTGCCGCACTCTTCCAAGGCCCAGTCGCGGGTGGGACGCGCGGTCTCCCGCAGCGAACTCAAGCCGGGCGATTTGATCTTCTGGTACCACCCGGTCCACCACGTCGGCATGTACATCGGCGGTGGCAAGATCGTCCATGCCCGCAACACCCGTTCCGATTTGGTCATCCAGACCTTGAATAGCTACCCAGCTCCCTACGCCGGCGCGCGGCGGGTAATCGGCTGATTGCGCTATGCAGCCCAAAGCGCTGCGGCTCCTTGCTGGGCTCCTTTCCCTGATTCTCTTCGGGGCGTGTACTGCGTCCGAAGAGCCTGATCCGCTGGCTTGCGACCCGGATGCGCTGGCGGCGGCGTTGACCCAAAGCTTGCGCGCCCGCGATTCGGCTGGTTTCGAGGAGAATTTCGCCCGTTCCAGTTCGGGGCAGCGGTTGGCCAGACAGTTGTTTGACAACCTCACTGAGTTGAACGACGTCGCAGTCTCGGTCCAACCTGGCGGCGACAAGCTCAAAGTCACTTGGTCGGTGGACGGATCGGAGCATCCCTCAGCCCACACCATCGCCCCCAAGCTCGTCAACGTGGGCGGGCGCACTTTGATCATGGATTTGCTCGACGCGGAGAATCCGCCGATCTGGATTTACGGGCGGATAACGGTGAGCAACACCAAGGTGGGCACGCTGATCGCCTCCGAACGGGTGAGCGACGCCCAGGCGAAGATTTGGGTGGCGCGGATGGCGGCGGCGGTGGTCGCCATCAAGAAGGTCAAGATGGGCGATTTGAACGCAGCCTGGAACCAGAAATTAGTCGTGGAGTTGCCCCGCGACACCAGGGAATATCAGCGTTTGGTGAATATGGACCCGGCGATTTCGTCAGCGGCCACCGAATGTGAGGAGGGTGCGGTCCGGATCGTCGTCAACCCGGCCTCGTTGGATGTGCCGGACCAGGTTGGCGAAGCCCTGATGCTGCACGAGGCAGTCCACGCCTCCACCTCGTCCCCCTGCCTGGACACCGGGGCGCTTTGGGCCTCCGAGGGCCTGGCCGAATGGGTGACCACCACTGCGTACAAGTCCGTCGCCACTTCCAACCGATCCATAGCGGAGACGTTCATCGCCCGGCACGGCATGCCGGAAAGCCTGCCCACTGATGCGTCTTTCGCCGGGGACAAAGACGATGTGGCAGCCGCCTACGCGCTGTCCCAGCTCGCCGTCCAAGTGGCCGTTGACGAATTGGGCGAAGAAGAAGCGCTGGTGATGATCGGCAAACTCTCCCGCGACAAAGACGCGCTGGATGCAGAGCAGCTGTCCGAACTCACCGCGTGGTACTTGGCGGAGTTGAAGAAGCTGGCCAAGTAGCCCCGGTCTCCGGCGAAGCGGGCTTCGGCTCCAAACTATCCGAAAGCAGCCAAGGGGACGGGGGCTTTGCCCGATGGCTGTGTGTTGGGGGCAACCCCGCCGATTCCCAGTTGGCGCTCGGCGCTTGGCGCAGAGGGCGGGTTTGAGCCGTTGGGCTGGCCGCGAACGGCGGGAAGCTAGCTCTGGGCAGGTGCGGAGTGGGTCTCCAGGAAGGCCAGGGTCTCGGAGAAGATGGCTTGTTTGTCGTAGTCCATTGTGGCGACGTGGTAGGAGCGTTCGAGCAGCCGTTCGGTGATGCAGGCGCTGGAGACGTGGGTCAGGATCGTGCGCTCGCTGGCGGCGGGCACCACATGGTCTGTGGCTGAGCGGAAGAGCAGCAACGGGCAGGTTACCAGGTCGAGGCAGGCCCGCACATGGTTCCACAGCTTCATCATCGACGCCACAGCTTGCAGCGGAGTGCGCTCGTAGGCGTGCTCATCCACGCCAGGCATGGCGATGTCCGAGCCGATCGCCTTCACTGAGGTGATGAACTTGCCCAGGAACGGGGCCAGCACCGATGTCGGATAAGCCTGGATCGCCGGATTGACCAAGATCAGGCCCTTGACCTGCGCGGTGTATTGCTCGGCGAGGCGCAGGGACAGCGCGCCGCCCAGCGACAGCCCGGCGACGAAAACCTGTTCGCAGTAACCGGTGAGTTCGAGGAATTCCCGCTCCACGCAGGCGTACCAATCCTGCCAGCCGGTGCTGTTCAATTCTTGCCAACTCGTGCCGTGTCCGGGCAGCCGGGGCAGGCTGACCCGATAGCCCGCGGCGGCGGTGGTCTGCGCCCACTCGCGCAGGGACAGTGGCGAACTGGTGAAGCCGTGGCAAAACAGCACCCCGATCCTCCCAGTCTCAGCGTGGAATGGCTCAGCGAATGGTTGCACCTGCATGGTTACATCGTAATCGCCTGGGCGGAAAGGGCAGAATATAGCCATGAACGACCTCTATGCGGCAGTGGATTGCGGGACGAATTCGGTGCGGTTGCTCTTGGCGAGGGTGATCGGTGGGCGGGTGGCCGAAGTGGACCGGAGGCTGCACATCACCAGGCTCGGGCAAGGGGTGGACCAGACGGGCGAATTCCATCCGGACGCGCTTGCCCGCACGTTTGCCGCTTTTGCGGACTTCGCCGCCCAGGTCGAGAGTTGCGGCGGGGCGCTCACCAGGGTGGTGGCGACGTCCGCTGCCCGCGATGCGAAAAATTCGGCGGAATTCTTCGCCGCCGCCAAGGCATCCTTCGGCGTGGACGCGGAGATAATCTCGGGCGGCGAGGAGGCCGAATTGTCCTTTCGCGGGGCGCTCGCGGGATTGCCAGGCATTCCGGAGCCGGTCTTGGTGATGGACGTCGGCGGCGGCTCCACGGAGTTGGCGCTCGGTGATTCGGCCCAACTAAGCGGTGCGGTCTCGTTGGATATCGGATCGGTCCGGTTGCGGGAACGTTTCCTCACCAGCGATCCACCGACACCCGCCCAGCTTGGGCGGGCCACCGATTTCGTAAACGGATTGCTGGACGCCAGCGGTATCGCCTTCGGCCAGGCCAAGTCTTGGGTGGGGGTCGGCGGCACTGCCACCTGCCTGGCGGCGCTCTCGCTGCGCCTGCCAGTCTACGACTCGGCCCAGGTCCACGCCTCCCGGCTCGAATCGCCGACCTTGGGCGAACTGGCCCAACGGCTATCGCAGCTGCCGGTGGCGCAGGTGCGGTCGTTGCCCGCGATGGTCCCTGGCCGCGCCGACGTGATCTGCGCGGGCGCGTTGATTTGCCGCGAGGTCAGCCGCCGCGTCGGACTACCGCTGACAGTGAGCGAATCCGACATCCTAGACGGAATCGTTCTCGGCATGGCGTCTGCAGCAGGCTGACTGCGCGAGCACCTCGTCGGGATTGTGCGCGGAACCGCCCAGATAGCCTCGATCTAAAACTGTCATACCCGGGTGACAGGATAGAGATGCCTGGTCAGTTGAAAGGTGGTTCCCATGAAGCCTGGTTTCGAGATGGCTGCCGCTGCGCCTTCCTTGGGCCTCGTGAAAGCTTCCAGGGTCTCCGTCAAGGTGAGCGAGGGCAAGCCGTGGGATGATCGGCAGCAATTCAAGGCAGACGTGGCAGCGGCGCCGACTCTTTTCGACGATCAGGGGCATAAAGTCCTGGAACCCATGCCGTACACGATCAAATTGTCATACCACTGCGATGCGACTGCCTGTCCTGGACACCGGGCTACGGTGCTCGATTGGGAAGCCGGGGAGGCGGGACGTAAGTGGCGCAGCGAGAAGGGCGACATCGGCGCCCGTGCGGATTTGTTGGACAAGTGGTCCGCCATGTTTACAGCCGACAAGGACTCGCATGTCTTCGTGGGCAATATGCACCAGCATCGGGAGTCATTCTCTGTCTTGGGTGTGTGGTATCCGCCCATTCCGGCGCAGGATTCGTTGCTTTGACTCGGCGTCAGGCGACGATCACCCGCAGATCGGGCTGGATGGTCTTCAGCTCGTCTATTACCTGATGCCGGTGGCAGGAGTCGTGGTTGCGCTCGAAACACAGCACGCCCAAAGTTCCCT
>JAIRXX010000354.1 GCA_031268065.1 Propionibacteriaceae bacterium | reverse complement strand
CTCGCGGAACTTTTGGGAACAGGACTCGGCGTGCCGCCAGGGGCAGTCCAGGCAACGGCGTTGAGGGTGTTGTGGCTCGTCGTTGTGGGCGTGCTCTCGGCGTCTGTCGTATCGGCTATTGTGTTGCGGCGGGATCCCTTCATCGCCGTGACGACGCCAGCGTGACTGCCATCTTCACAGACGCCAGAGCACTGGAGCAGGATATGGTCTTGTTTGCGTTCATGGCCGAAGTCTGGGCCGCTGAAGACGCGCAAGGTGGAGAAGCGAAGTGGAATAATTCGCTTCCAGGCGGTGTTTACTGACAAAATAGACCCTTGGTGCTGGTTCACGGCTGTGACCGACCCAGTGCCTGACACAAGGAGAAGACAATGAAGCAGGGAATTCATCCCAACTATGTGGAGACCCAGGTGACCTGCACCTGCGGGAATTCGTTCACCACGCGCAGCACCGCCAAGAGCGGCATCATCCACGCCGAGGTGTGCGCGGCGTGCCACCCCTTCTACACCGGCAAGCAGAAGATTCTCGACACTGGCGGTCGGGTCGCCCGCTTCGAGAGGCGTTACGCCAAGAAGAAGTAGCTTCACCGAACACCGGGAGGCGGGTCGTCCCGCTCCCGGTGTTTTTGTTTGCGCACTACTCATCAAGGGCTAAGACTAAGGATCAGCGATGTTTGAGGCAGCACAATCCCTGCGCGGTGAATTTGCCGAGTTGGAGGCCAAAATGGCCGACCCGCAGACGCATTCCGACATGGCGCTGTCGCGGAAGATCGGGCGGCGCTACCAGGAATTGACGCCGATCATCAAGGGTTTGGACTCTTACGCCCGGCTTGGCGGCGATCTGGCCGCCGCCGCCGAATTGGCCGCCGAAGACGATTCTTTCGCCGCCGAGGCAGACGCCTTGCGCGTTGAGTTGGACACCGTGGTGGAGAAACTGACCAGGCTGCTCGCCCCGCGCGACCCCAATGACGCCGCCGATTGCATCATGGAGGTCATGGCTGGGGCTGGCGGTGAGGAATCGGCGCTATTCGCTGGGGACTTGTTCAACATGTACACCCGGTTCGCGGCCATCCGGGGCTGGAAAGTGGAAGTCCTCGATTCCCAATTGACCGATCTGGGCGGCTATAAGTCGGTGACTTTCGCGGTGAAGGCAACTGGCGTCCCCGATCCGGACAACGCCCCATACGGGGTGCTGAAATTCGAGGGCGGCGTGCATCGGGTGCAACGGGTGCCGGTGACCGAATCGCAGGGGAGGATACACACTTCCGCAGCCGGTGTGCTGGTGATGCCCGAAGTCGAGGACGCCGAGGTGGAGATCAACGACGAAGACTTGCGCGTCGATGTTTACCGCTCGTCCGGGCCGGGGGGACAGGGAGTGAACACCACCGACTCCGCCGTGCGGATCACCCACCTTCCCACAGGGATCGTGGTGTCCAGCCAGAACGAGCGCTCCCAATTGCAGAACAAAGAGCAGGCCATGCGGGTATTGCGGGCCAGGCTGATCGCCAAAGCCGAAGAAGAGGCGGCCAGCGCCGCCTCTGCGGCCCGCCGCTCGCAGGTGCGCACCGTCGACCGCTCCGAACGGGTGCGCACCTACAATTTCCCGGAGAACCGCATCGCCGACCACCGGATCGGCTACAAGGCCTACAACTTGGACCTAGTGCTGAACGGCGAATTGCAGGCGGTGATCGACGCCTTGCAGGCCGCCGATCTGGAAGAGCGGCTAACTCAAAGCTCCACCAACTCGTAAGCCTGCTTGCCCAGGCCAAGTTCTTCGGCGTAGTCGAGCAGATATTGGGCGTTCAACTCGTCGATGCGTTCGGCAAGCTTCTTCGAGTCTTGGGCTTCAGCGGCAGCGTTTACCAGGTCAACGCTCGCGCGGTCCAAGGCAACCGGGTCCAACGATGCCAGCACGCCGATGTCGGCAAGCTCGGGATCGTCGGCGCTGGCGTCGCAGTCGCAACTGGTGGACAGCTTGTTCAGCACATTGATGTAGACAACTTTTTCCCCAACGTTGTCCATGACGGCCTTGGCATATTCCACCACCCGCTCAAAGAACGGCTCGCCGTGATGGCTGAAGCCATTCCCGTGGATGTCGTTCTTGCCTTCGGCGGAGGCCATGCCGACTGCGATGTTTTTGAAAGAGCCGCCGAAACCCGCCATGCCGTGGCCTTTGAAGTGGGCCACCGAGAGCAGCGAGTCGTAATTCCCAAGGTGGGCGCCGATCAGCGCCTCGCGCACATGTTTCCCGCCGGACACCGGAAGCGGCGAATGCCCATCGGCGTCAAGGATGTCAACGGGCGCGTAGCCGTGCTCTGCGGCGGTCTGCCGGTGTCCCTCGGTGGTGGAACGGCTGCCACCGTAGGCGGTGTTGCAGTCGGCGTAGGTGCCACCCGTGGCCGCCACCAATTCTTGAAGCAGGCTGGGATCGAGGTAGTTTTTGTTGCCGCGCTCGCCCATATGCAATTTGATGACGACTTTCCCGTCTAGCTGGCGTCCCGGCGCCTGATAAGCCGCCAGCAGCGAGGCCGGGCTGATTTCTGGGGTGAAGTAAACAGTCGCTTTCCCGTCGGCCATTTTCGTTGTCTCCTTGTCTTTGCGAATGGGGTTGTCGGTGCTGGAGCATCCAGCTGCGGCTAGGGCAGCCATGCCGGCCAGCATAGTTCTGCGGTCGATCATTCCAACTGCGTGGGCTGGGGAAGCCTGGCGAGGAAGTCCGCGATTCTGCCCAGCGCCAGCTGCGGGTCGTCGGTGTCGGCGGTGGCCGACTCCATTGGGCAGAGGCCATCGCGGCTGCGGTTTAGGATACTCGCTACCCGTTCCCCGGCCTGGGCCGGGATTTGCGCCGCACCGAGTGTCGCCAGCGCCGCCGCGCTGGCCACCTGCGCATATAACTGGCTGACGCCTGCTGCCCGGTAGAGCAGCGCCGCCGCCCTGCCCACCACTTTGTCCGCCGCGCTGAAACCGGCCAATTCCTTTCCGGACTTCAGCAGCCCAACCAGCTCGCGCAGGCCGTGGCTATCCCAGACCACAGTCTCGTCCCCCCGGCAGAGCACCCCGGTGCAGCCACCGGCGTCGAGCAATTCGCGGGCCTTGGCAAGGTCGGTATTCATCGTGGCGTTGCCTGGGCTATCGGTTGGCGCGCTTCGCTGCCGGGATCAGCAACATGAGCAGCGGCGCCGCAACCAGCAGCACCAGCAATCCCGGCCAACCGGCCAGCGCCGCATCCCACACCGAAATCACCGGGCCGCCCAGCACTGCCACCACCGCCAAGCGGGCCAGCCATCCCAGGATTACCGCCGCCAGGCAGTTCAGCGCCACATGGGCCCTGGTCCGGGCCAGCAGACCGGCCACGGCGGCCATGACGACCAGTTGGACACTGATCGGGGTCAGCATCGGGAGGGCAGGCATCCCCGACAGCGCGAAGGCCAGCAACGGGCTGATCAGACCGGCAGCTGCCCCAGCCAGCGGGCCAGCCAACAACCCGACCAGCAGCACCGGCCAAAACATCGGCAGCAGCGATTGGCCCAGGGCCGGTCCGATGCCGGTTGCCGCTCCCAGCGCGTGCAGCGCTTGCGGGAGGGCCACTGCGGCTGCGACGGCGATCACGGTGGCGGCGGTCTTGCCCCGGATGCTCGTCACGGGAGTGCTGATGGTGAAAACTGTGGACATGTTCATGAGGCCCATTCTGCACCTGAATTCGACTTGCGGAAAGTGGTCTCAACGGCTTTTGGGCGGCACACCGGATAGATAACGGATAGATTTAGCGGGTGTCTGAGGCTCCATTTGCGCCAGTTCCACCGGTTGAGGCGCACACGCTGCTGGCTTTCGTGCTGGGAATCGAACCCAAAGAATTGCTTACCGGTGTCCGGCCAAATTCCGAACAGGAGCGGCGCTACCGAGACTTGCTGGCCAGACGCGCGGCGGGGGAGCCGTTGCAATATCTGTGTGGCGAGGCGTATTTCCGCACGGTCAAAGTGGAGGTCGGGCCGGGGGTGTTCATCCCGCGCCCGGAGACTGAGGTCATGACCGGCTGGGCGATTGAATGGCTGCGCCAGAGCATCCCCGCCAGTGGTCCGGGCAGCATGGCAGTCGTCGAATTGTGCGCCGGATCGGGGGCGATTTCGCTGGCCATTGCGACAGAGTTTGCCGGGCTGCGCCAATACGCGGTGGAGATTGACCCGGTGGCTTTCAGCTATGCCGAGCGCAACTTGGCGCGGACCCAGGTGGAAGTCCGGCTGGGCGACATGGCAACTGCCTTTCCCGAATTGGGGCAGCGGGTGGATTTGGTGATCGCCAACCCCCCCTATGTTCCGGAGGAAGAGCGCCACCTCGTCGCCGCAGACGTTTTGCGGCACGAGCCTGCCGGGGCCGTCTTCGCCGGTCCAGACGGGCTATCCGCCATCGAGGTGGTGGTGCGGAGCGCCGCCAGGTTGCTCAAGCCCGGTGGGGCGCTGTGCTTCGAGCACGCCGAGTCCAACGCGGCCGCAGCCGCCGATTTGGCGCGGGCTTCGGGGGCTTTCGCCCAGGT
>JAIRXX010000352.1 GCA_031268065.1 Propionibacteriaceae bacterium | reverse complement strand
TGAACGGGCGCGACCCCGACGGCAGTTATTCCAGCCTTTTCTATTCCTTCCAGGCGATAACCTGTCTGGACTACCCTGACGAGGGGTTAGCCCAAACCGACGCGGACTGGGCCGAAGATAAGGAAAAAGCGCCCTTCTTCGGCAAGTATTTCGGGCCAAACTATCTGTGCCCCCTATGGCCGGTGAAACCGAGGCCCGAGGTGACCATCACCGGGCCTGGCGCTCCGCCCATTCTGGTAATCGGCGGCACCGGGGACAACGCCACCCCCTACCAGTACGCCGAGGACATGGCCGAGCAATTGACCTCTGGAATCTTGGTCACCTACGAGGGCGAGGGGCATGGGACTTTCGGCGGCCAGTCCAAATGCGTGGACGACATCGTAATCAAATACCTGGTCAAGGGCGTGCTTCCCAAAAATGGCGTGAAGTGCAAGTGAGCCTGGCCGTGTCCGCGACCGGGCCGTGTCCGCGACCGGGCCGGATCAGCTGCCGGGCCGGGTGGACAGGCGGGCTAGGCGGCCCTTCGCGCCCAACGCTCCAGGGGCGGTGGGCGCTAGCTAACCCGGCAAACCTTGGCCGGGCACCCGGGTGAAGACCGGCATCAACTCGTCCCAGCGCGTGGTGGCCGCCGGAGACAGCAACTCGCGGCGGGTATCCCAGCTTTGCGCGGCTTTGATCCCGACGACGCCGGGGCCGACACAGTGGGGAAACCGGCTGTTGAGCCGGTCCAAAGCCTGATTCAGCGCATCGGTGCTGGTGTCGGGATCGTCGAGCAGCGTCGGCTGGGAACCGGCTGGAATTAGCCCGCCGAGCAGGATGGCGATTCGGTTGTAGGGCTGGCCCTCCTCCACCTTGGGCAGCACCGTCTGGGCGGCGTGGATGAGCCGCGCCGGATCGTCGGTCGCTGACAGCGCGACTGCGGTGCCTACGTTGACCGGCTGCTTGCGGAAGCGCGAAGTGGAGATCCAAACCTGCAGCAGCGACGCCGCCTGCCTGCTGGCACGCAGCCGCCGCGATGCCTGCCAGGCGTACTGTGCGAGGGCGTGGCGCAGCTGTTCCCGGCTGGTCACCGGGACATCCATCATCCGGCTGTAGCAGATTTGCTGCCGGGGCGGCGGCTCGTTATGCACCGGGATGCAGGGTGTGCCAGCCAACTCCCGGACTGTGCGCTCCAATGCGACTGACCAACGGCTGCGCGCCTGGCGGGGATCTAGCCTGGACAACTCCAGCGCCGAGCGGACCCCTGCGGCTTCGAGCCGCTGGACCATTCGGCGGCCCACCCCCCAAACATCGCCGACTGGCGTGGCTTGGAGCAATTCGTCCAATTGCGGCTTGCCCCAAGCGGTGAGGTTGCACAGGCGCAGCCCACAGGCCTTCGCGTGAAGCTGGGCGATTTTCGCAAGCGTCTTCGTCGATCCGACCCCGGCGGCGGTGGGCAGATCGGTGTGCCGCCACACCCGCTCCTGGATCGCCAGCGCGTGCTCGACCCCGCTGCGGTTCAACTCCACGAATGCCTCATCGATGGAATAAACCTGCGCCCAGGCCGACATGTCGGAGATGGCGCGGTGGAAGCGGGCGGAAAGATCGCCGTAAAGCTCATAGTTGGACGACCGGGCGATGACCTCGCGCAGCTTCGGATTCGCGCGGGCCTGGAACCACGGCTCGCCCATCCGCACCCCGATCTGCTTGGCCTCGTCGCTGCGGCTGATCACGCAGCCGTCGTTGTTGGACAGGACCACCACTGGGCGGCCCTTCAACGCCGGATCTACCACCCGCTCGCAGGACACGTACATGCAGCGCACATCGACTAGGGCTACGGCGCTCATTTCCGTCCCGGAAAGCGTCTGGCACTCACTATTCGCGGCGCATTCGCCGCAGCTTCGCCCGCGAAAGCCCTGGTCAGCCGGTGGACGCAGTGCGTCACCACACCCCAGACCAGCGCCTCGTCGGTCAGCGGCCAATCGACTGCGCCGATGGTCAGCATCCGCCTGCCGAGCGTTTGGCGGTATAGCCCGGCCACCCGTTCGCCAGCGGCCTCGACCACCACCACCTGACCCAGCGCGGCGTCCACGCCGCGATCCACCACCAAACGGTCTCCGTCGTGGATGCCGAATTCCACCAAGCCGTCACCCACCGCCCGCATCACGAAGGTGCTGCCGCTGAGCACCTCCCGGTCAAGCGACACCGCCTCAGCCAGATAATCCTGCGCAGGCGAAGGCCAAGAGCCAGTCCGTGGAGCGACTATATTAGAACACACGTTCCATATTAGCACCGCATTGGCGGCTCCGCCACAGGCAGAACCGGTCAGTGGCGTCGCTGGGCGAAGAAGTCGCGCAGCAGCGCGGAGCATTCTTGGGCGCGCACCCCGAAGACCACCTCCACCTGGTGGTTCAGCCTGGGGTCGCGCACCACGTCCCACAGCGAGGAGACCGCCCCGGCCTTCTCGTCCCAGGCGCCGAACACCAGCCGCCGCACTCTGGCTTGCACCAGCGCCCCGGCACACATCGTGCATGGTTCAAGCGTGCAGACCAACGTACACCCGTCCAAACGCCAGGAACCTCGCGCCCGCGCCGCCCGGCGCAGCGCCAGAATCTCGGCGTGGGCGGTGGGATCGCCGTTCAATTCCCGCTCATTGCCAGCCTGCGCGATGATCTCGCCTGCGGAGTCCAAGACCACCGCGCCAATCGGAATATCGCCATGCTCGGCGGCGGCCCGCGCCTGAACAAGAGCCGACTCCATCGCGGAGTCCCACATCACAAGCCGACGATGTTTTGGAAAACTGGCCCGAATTGGATTTTCTTGGCTATCTGGGCGAGCAATTCGGGAGTGTCTTCGTCATAATCGCTGGCGATGGTCTCCAGATCGAATTCTTTCAGCCCGACGTCGGCGAGAATCGTGCCGTCGCCGACGGGCGCCGACTCGTCATCCTCGATGGGCAGCTCCTCACCCAGGAAATCAACCACGTCGCGGCAGATCGGCCAATCCAGCGCCGTCACCACATCAGACAGGTAGACCTGGACATTCTTGCCCCGGACCCGCACCAACACGAATGCCTCGCCAACGAGCGAAATCATGCCCAACGCCCCGGCATCGCCGGGGATGCGCCGCAATTGCGCGATCAGCGAGTCCAGATCGTTTGCCAAGCCACCGTCGAGTTCGAGGCCCATCTGCTGCCCGTCCTCCCGGTACAGGGCCAAGATCAGGTCGATGTCATCCTCGGTGGCGTCATCGGGATAATCATCGTCGTCCTCGTCCTCGTCAATGTCATCGAGGTCGTCCAGACCGGGACGGTCGTCATCAAGGATCGGCAGCTCTAGCTCGTCATCAAATGTGTCACCCACAAGCCCCTCCTTCGCCCGGCGTCATCAACCTATCGTGCCAGATGATACGCCTTCCGCATATCCCTACCGGAAAACTCCGCCCAATATTTTGCGATTCTCCTCGCCTCCGCCGGGTCCGGCCCCGCCTACTGGGCCCGCCAGTAGACGGAGAGCTTGTCCCAGTCCGGCTGGTTGGAGCTGAAGGTGTAGCGCATGTCAGTCGGCGTCTTGACGCCGCTGACCAGCTCGGCCGCACTCACGTTCAGCGTCGCGTTCGGGCTGTCGAAGGAGTGCATGAAGGCGCCCTGGAATACCGGGTTCGGATCGGCTGGCCATTTGAAGGAGGCAGGCAAGTAAGTTATGTCCCCGTTCAGGTTGAAATTGGCGAAGAAGCCTTCCCGCACCAATCTGAGCCCGCTGGTATCGAAGGAATTTTCCGGCAGAGCGGTCAACGAACCCTCGTTGTTGAAATCCTCGAAGCAGGCGGCACCCACCTCGGTGATGTGGCTGGTGTTGAAGGAGCCAGCAGGCAAGGTGGTCAACGCGCCTTGATAATTGAAAGCGTCGAAGAAGTCTTGCCCGGCCACCACTACGCCATCCAATCGGAACGAGCCTGCTGGAAGCTCTGTCAACGCGCCTTGGTAATTGAATTCAGCGAAGAAGAACGTCCCGGCGTCTTCGATCCGCTCGGTATTGAACGATCCGGCGGGCAATGTCTGCAAGGCGCCCAAGTAGTCGAAGGCAGTAAAGAAATTCGTACTGGTGCTCTCCATCCTGCTCAGATGGAAGGAACCGGCAGGCAATTCGACAATCTTGCCCATGTAGTTGAATCCTCTAAAGAAATCACCGCCCTCCGTCACCACGCTGCTGATATCGAAAGAGCCTGTCGGCAGGTTGATAAGCTGCCCCGTATCGTTGAAGCTATCAAAGAAATCGCTGCCGACCTCAGTGATATTGCTGGTATCGAACGAACCGGCAGGCAGGGCAGGCAGAGACCCCATGTGGTTGAAGCTGTTGAAGAAGTAGTCACCAACCTCAGTGATCTTGCTGGTATCGAACGAACCGGCAGGCAGACTGGTCAACGCGGTGCCGTGGGTATTAAAGCCATAGAAGAAATAATCGGGTACCTGGGTTATCCCGGAGAAGTCGAAAGAACCGGCAGGCAAACTGGTCAGCTCACCCTCCCCGCAAAATTCAGCGAAGAAAAAGTCGCCCGCCTCAGTGATATTGCTGATGTCGAAGGAACCGGCAGGCAAGCTAGTCAACGCGCCAGTGGCGTTGAAGCCGTTGAAGAAATACACCCCGGTCTGGGTGATCTCGCTGGTGTCGAAAGAACCGGCGGGCAAACTGGCCAACGCGCCGTCGCCATTGAACCGGTAGAAGAAGTTGTCCTCGGCGACTCCCGCTTCGGGCTGGAAGGCCCGCAGCTTCGGGAAGGCCGACACCGCCACATTAGCCGCTGTGGTGTCGGAGCTGCGCACAAGAGTCTCAAATTCGGCGTCCCCAGACAACCAGGTCCAACGCTGGACCTGCGACAACTCAGAGGTAAGCGTCACCGTGTAAGTGCCGGGGGCGCTGTAGCTATGCTCCGCAGCCTCGTTCGGATCGCCCTGCAGCCATTCCACCAAGCTGTTGTCGCCCCAGTCGACGGTGTAGCTGTTGGTCCAGTAGTGGCTGATGCCGATCCTCTGGCCGGACGCGGAGACCGTCACCTCCAATTCGATCGGCTGGACCACCTCGCCCAGCAGGCTTGGGGTGCTCAGCGAGTAATTGGCCGCCGACGCCCCGCCCGCAGGATCAGCCAGGGTGAAGACACCGCCCGTGGCGCTGACCGGCTCCGGCTCAACAACTTCTTGCTCAGTCCCGAAATTCACCGACAGCTCACCACTGACGCCTAAGCTGAAGCCCTCTCCGGGTACCAGGCCAGTGAAGGCGTTCGCGTTTTCCACCCGCAGCGAACTGCCCGCCAGCTCGACCGGATCGCCCACCCCGGCAAGCTTCGACGCAGTGAGGCTGCCGGTGAAGGTCAGGGGCTTGGGGCTGATGGTCAACGATTGCCCAGTCCAGATGGTGGTGGCCAACCGGTATCTCCAGCTGTCGGCACCGCCCAGGCTGTTGGCGGAAGCGGTCACCTGGCGCGTCCCGGCGTCTTTGCTGTCCGCCGCGAAACGCAGGCCCTGCAGCGTAACATCGTCCCCCGGAACTATGCCGGCGACTACCACCGATCCCGGCTGCGGCGTGGCGGCTGTGCTGCCGTCGTAGGCCCGGTCGGGGAAGACGGCGCTGACTTGGTCGATCAAAATACGTTCGTCAATGCCGGTGTAAGTCAGCTTCACCCGATACTCGCCCGCGCTCAACGCCGCCGGGATGCTGGCCGCCAGCGTTCCGGGCACCACCCCTGTAGCGCTTTGGCTGTCCGCTTCTCCCACCTGCACCGGTGTCTGGCCGAGTTCAACGCCAGCGAAACTGAAGGCGATGCCGCGCCGCGCCTCAATGGCGGCATCCACCCGGTAGACCTTGGAATCCAGCGCGGACACGTCGAGGCTGAGCTGCGCCGAGCCGGTCAGCCCGGAATCCCGGTCGATGGTGATGGTCACGTCTGGGTCGGGAGGGGCCGCCGCCGCGCTGCTCAGCGCTCCGGCCAGCACGCCCACCGCCATCAGGCCACCCAAGCCGAGCGCCATCGCCGCTGGACGCTTGCGCCGCAGCGAGAACAGCACCACCCCGGCCAGCACCAGCATCCCGGCCCACAGCGCCGTTTGCCAGTCGCCGCCAGTCACCGGCAGCGATCCGCCAGTCACCCGGACCAGCACATTGACTTCGCCGGACACGTCTGCGCTGGCGCTGGCGGGCCACGTCGCCCAACTGAGGCCAGCCGCAGCCAGCCCCGCTATCGACAGCATCGCTCTTCGCGCTGTTTGGCGCTGGAGGAGGCTTGTGGTGGAACGGTGCTCACGAACGGGGGGATTTAGCATGGCGGCGAATTCCTTCCATTGAATTCGGGCATCAGGCTACCATTTTGACCCCTGATCCCGACAGGCTCTCACCGCCTGAACTCATCCCTGACGCCATCTGCCCATCGCCGTCTCTGGCCAGCGGGGGCGATGGCCCCAATTACGACCTTCCTTGAAGGTTTTTCGACGCTGAAACCCGGCTCTTCCAGCATGATCCACCAGCGAATCCGGATCGCCGGGGAAGACCGTAACGCCAACCCGACTCTCCTGGTGGCACTCGATTCAAGAGCACCCCTGCCTGTCCATCGAGTCCCGAGAGCGAGCGTGGCAAAACGACCCCGGCGCGGGGAATAGACTTGGGCGCGTGGAACTGCGCATCATCAATCATCCCCTGGTCTCGCACAAAGTCACCCTGCTGCGGGATGTCACCACCCCATCGGCCACTTTCCGCGAACTCGTAGACGAGTTGGTGACGCTGCTGGCCTATGAGGCCACCCGTGAAATCAGGGTGGACCGAGTACAAGTCCAGACCCCGATCACCAAGACCGCTGGGGTGAAGCTTTCGCAGCCCCGCCCGTTGGTGGTCCCGATTCTGCGGGCTGGCCTGGGCATGCTTGAGGGCATGATGCGGCTGATGCCCTCGGCTGAAGTGGGCTTCGTCGGCATGGTGCGCGACGAGGAGACCCTGCAGCCGTTCACCTACGCCGAGCGCCTGCCCAAAGACCTCTCCGGACGGCAATGCTACGTCCTAGACCCGATGCTGGCGACTGGCGGATCGCTGGGCGGCACAGTGAAATTCTTAGTAGACCGGGGCGCGGACCACATCACCGCAATCTGCCTGATGGCCGCCCCCGAGGGAGTGGCCCACATGCGGGCAGTCGTAGACCCGGTAGACGTCCCCTGCACCCTAGTCTGCGCGACCCTAGACGAACGCCTAAACGAAAACGGCTACATAGTCCCCGGCCTAGGCGACGCCGGAGACCGCCTCTACGGCATGGCCCAGTA
>JAIRXX010000351.1 GCA_031268065.1 Propionibacteriaceae bacterium | reverse complement strand
ACCGAGATGAAGGTGCCGTAGGCGATCGACAGCGCGGCGATGGAGATGGGGAAGACGGTGACGTCTTTCACCGTGAGCAGCAGCGCCACCCCGAGCGCGCCGACCAGCCCAGAGCCGATGACGAAGGGCTTGCGCCGCTTTACCCGGTCGGAGAGCGGACCCATTATGACTGTGAAGATACCCGCGCCCAGGGCGAGGATTATCCCGGCGAGGGCAATATTGCTCTGCGCCACCGACTCGCTGGCCTGGTAATAGTCGGTGAGAATGTAAAGCTGGTAGGCGAAAGTGGTGAGCAAACCGAGCAGGAACATCACCCTAGAGCTGAAGACCAGCCAAAAGTCGCGGTCTGCCGGAGGTGCGAGTTGGCGCAAAAGCGTCTTCGCCCGCAGTGGCTCGACCTTGTTGTCCATGCTGGGGATCGTCGGCAGGAAGAACCAGATCGCCAGGCTCGCCAGCACCATCGTCCAAGGCACCACCGCCAAGCCGACGCTGGGAACTGGGATAAACCCGGCAGCTATGACACCTCCTATTGCGCCGCCAAGCAGATTGCCCAACCCGCTCAACGCCGACGCCCTGCCCAGCAGCGATTTGTCCACCCGATCCGGCAGCAATGCCGAGAGCGAGGCCACCAGCGCGTTCATCCCCAGTTGGGCACCGGTGAAAAGCAGCACGATGACGGTGAAATTCGTGGTGAACCCGATTGGCAACATGCACAACGCGGAGAAGACCGAGCCAATCAGCATCCACGGCTTGCGCTTGCCCCATTTTGAACGGGTGCGGTCAGAGAGCAATCCAGCCACGACCACCGCCAGCACACCGCCCACCGAAGAGACGGTGGCGGTTATCGCCGCCATTGCGATCTTGTTTGCCGGGTCCATATCTTCAAAGAGCGCTTGGCTGAGTGTCCCAAAATTTGCCGCTGGAACGGCCCAGGACAGCGTTCCGATCAAGGTGAGCACGCCGAAACGGCCCAATTTCACGGTGTAGTGGCCGGGCAATTGCGCCTGCTCGGGGGCTGTCGGCTGTTCGGCTGAAACCGATTCGGATGAGCTGTTCAAGTCCGCTCCTCATTGAGAATTTTGAACTGTGTTCAAAACTGAATGTAGTTCAAAATTGGATGTATGTCAAGATTCAGGGAGAATGGTTCTGAAACTGCCGAAAGGGGCCGCGATGAACAAGCCAGGACGCCGAGGGCCGTATCGAAAGACCAACCAACGCCGAGCGGAGATCATCCAAGCCGCGTTGGCGCAATACGCGACCTCTGATGCGGGAGGGCCGACGCTGAAAGCCATCGCCGAACACGTCGGCATCGCCGAGTCTGCCCTGCTCTATCACTTCGGCTCCCGCGAGGAATTGTTCTGGGCGATCGTGCGGGCCAGAGACGAGCAGGATCGCTTCGCTGAGCGGGGGAAGCTGCTGGACGACTCCGATTTTAAAAAGTTGGGTGCGATGATCGCGCACAACGCCGAGACGCCCGGCCTGGTCAAGCTCTTCCTGGAATTCGCGGTGGCAGCAACCAGCCCAACCCATCCGGCCCACGAATATCTGCGCGGTCGCTACGCCGACATGCTGCAAACCCTGTCCGCAGGGTTGCAGCACGCCAAGGGGATGGAACCCGAGCGCGCCGACTGGCTGGCCCGCGTCCTGTTGGCCGCCACCGACGGACTGCAAATCCAGTGGTTGCTGAATGGCGAGACAGACATGCGCAAAGACTTAGAGCGGCTGATAGATCTCGCGCTGGACAAAGCCACCGCCAATTAGCGGCTCCAGCAGAGGAAAGTAGCGCCAGCAGGTCTTCGCGCCACGCCCCTGTCCCGATGTGGAGCAGGCCAAGCGGGGTGCCAACCCGGGAATCCCGAGCCGGACCTGGCGGATGAAGATTAACCGCCCTGACGCCAGATGGCTGGAATACCGAAGCGGTCATTCCCAGGTGCGAATCAGGCCGGGCAGGGCGGAGGCAGAAACTGCCGACACCAATATTTGATTGCCTAGATCAGCAAGATCACGCAGCAGCTGTGGCGGAATGCGGGACGGCTCCCCGTCAAGCCACAGGAAAGTATGGGTGTCGAGGAGAATCTTCATTCCCACCGCGCCAATTCTTCTGCCGGCAATTCGTCGAAGAACGGGCTGTCGTCGGGCAGGCTCACACTCGGGTCGAATCCGAACTCGCGGGCGATGGGCGGGCGCACCGGGACGAGGCGCACCACCGGTACGCCAGCACGGGCGACAACGACCTCCTCACCCCGCTGCGCCATAGCGATCAGCCGGGAGAACTGGGTCTTCGCCTCCAAAGTGTTCACCACAGTCATGCCGCTACGATATCACTGCCTTGGTCAGGTATTGACTAAGCAACGGCTACGAGCGTCCAGTCGAGCAAGTGCTCAGCGGTACAGCCAAGATCCTCGCAGACTATCGCGCAACTGGGAAACTGTGCCCCGACCCGGGATCGTCCGCGCCGACTAACCTGAACATGCCCGCCTGGCGGCGTCAGGCCTTGACACCCTCCCAAAGCTGGGGCTGGACCAGGCTGGCGGCTAGTTCGGCCCGCTGCCGGGCGGTCTCCACATCGTCGGCGGTGGCCACTGCCACGCCTAGGCGGCGGTGCGGGAGGGCGGCGGAGGGTTTGCCGAAGAGGCGGATGTCCGTCTCCGGGATGCGCAGCGCGGCGGCAACTCCCCCGTAGCTGACCGGACCGCCATCGAATTTGCCGTAAATCACCGCTGAAGCGCCGGGGCGACGCAGGGACACGTCCACCGGCAGGCCGAGGATCGCCCGCGCGTGCAGGTCGAATTCGCTCAACCGCTGGGTGGCCATCGTCACCATGCCGGTGTCGTGCGGGCGGGGGCTGACCTCGGAGAACAAGACTTGATCCCCCAAGACGAACAATTCCACGCCGAAGATGCCCAGTCCGCCCAAGGCTCCGGTCACCGCTTTCGCCACTCTTCGCGCTTCGGCCCTGGCGGCGTCAGACATCGGCTGCGGCTGCCAGGACTGCACGTAGTCGCCGTCTACCTGGCGATGGCCGACTGGCTCGCAGAAGTGGGTCTCAACGTCACCGGTCGGGCCTTTGGCCCGCACGGTCAACTGGGTTATTTCATAGTCGAAACCGACAAACCCCTCCACGATCACCCGTGTCGTCGCCACCCGTCCGCCCGAGCGGGCGTAATCCCAAGCCCGCTCCACCTGCTCCTCAGCCTCGATTACCGATTGGCCGTGTCCCGATGACGACATCACCGGCTTCATCACCGCCGGGTAGCCGATTTCCCGCAACGCGGCCCTGACTTCGGGCAGCGACTCAGCGAAGCGGTAGGGCGAGGTCGGCAGGCCCAAATCCTCAGCCGCCAGCCTGCGGATGCCCTCGC
>JAIRXX010000349.1 GCA_031268065.1 Propionibacteriaceae bacterium | reverse complement strand
ATCCGACGCGGCCCTGAAGCTGGCACAGTTGGTCCTGGGCGTGGTTGGCGATCACACCCAATCGCGTTGATCCTTGAGCATCCGAAGGAGAGAGATGACCTTGATCCAGCCGGTCGAGTTGGTCCCGGCCAGCGAATTGGGCGCTTTGCACTTCATCGCCGCCGGTGGGGCCGGAATGAGCGGCATCGCGGCGGCCTACGCCGACTTGGGGATGCGGGTATCCGGGAGCGACCAGGCCGATTCCGCCACTTTGGACTGGCTGGCCAACTGCGGGGTGCGGACTTTCGTCGGGCATGATCAGGCCCACTTAGGCGATGCGGACACGGTGGTGGTCTCCAGCGCCGTCCGCGCCGACAACGTGGAGCTGTCCCAGGCCGTTTCCAAAGGGTTGCGGGTCTGGCATCGCAGTGCGGCGCTGGGCGCGTTGATGCTCGGCAAAACAGGCATAGCGGTGAGCGGCACCCACGGCAAGACCACGACTTCGGCGATGATCGCGGTGATGTTGGCCGAACTGGGGGCCGATCCATCCTTCGTGCTCGGTGCGCCGTTGGCTGGGGGCACTAGCTCCCAGCTGGGCGGCGGCGAATATTTTGTTGTGGAAGCAGACGAGTCCGATGGCTCCTTCTGGCAGTATCCGGCCCAGATCGCGGTCATCACCAATATCGAGGCGGACCATCTCGACAATTGGGGCAACGCGCAGGCCTACGCCGACGGCTTCGCCAAATTCGCCAGCGCCGCGCTGGTCAGCGATGTGGTGGTCTCCGGGGACGATCCGGGCGCGGCGGCGCTGGTCGGGGGATTGGTCGCCGCTGGGAAACGGGTGTGGGTCTTCGAAGTCGGCCCCGCTGGACTGGCTGTCACCAGGGCTGACGGCGGGCAGGGGCCAGCTCCTGTCGGCGTAATCGCGCGGCCCAACTTGAAAGTCCCCGGTGAGCATAATCTGCGCAATGCCGCTGCCGCGCTCGCGGTGGGCTTGCTGCTCGGCTACGATCCGCAGCGGATAATTCGGGGTTTGGAGGGCTTTCGCGGCACCGCGCGGCGCTTCGAGACCGTGGCGAGGGTCGCCGGAGTGTGGATCGTGGACGACTACGCCCACCATCCCACCGAAGTGCGGGCCACCTTGGAAGCCGCGCGCACCCTGGCCGATGGCCGGATCGTGGCGTGTTTTCAGCCGCACCTGTTCACCCGCACCCGTGATTTCGCCGCCGATTTCGGGCGGGCGCTGGCGTTGGCCGACCTGGTGCTGGTGATGAATGTGTATCCGGCGCGCGAAGACCCGATCCCTGGGGTGAGCGGGAAATTGGTTGCCGACGCCGCAGGTGAGGTCGGCGCCCTGGTCAGCTATCTCGACAGCCCGCCCGGAGCTGGCATTGGGCAGGCGGCCCAGGCACTGGCCGAAGTGGCCAGGGAGCCTGACTTGGTGCTGACGCTGGGCGCGGGCAATGTGACCGCTGTCGGTCCCGCGTTGGCGCAGCTGCTCGGCGCCGGTTCGACGCCGCCAACCCGCCCAGGCAGCCATGCCTGAGCGCAGACGGCATCCCTCGCCCCGGTTGGCCTTCATCCTGGTCGCTTGCTCCACTGCCCTCCTGGCGGCGGTGGGGGGCTACCTGCTCTGGTTCTCGCCGCTGTTCGCAGTGTCCGAGATCGACGTCTCGGGCACGAAGTTGCTCAGCCCCGAGGAAGTGGTGGCCGCTAGCGGGGTGGAATTGGGGACTCCGCAGCCGATGATCGACACCGCCGCCGTCGCCGACCGGGTGGCCGGGCTGTCGCCGGTGGGGAAAGTGCGGGTCAGCCGCATTTGGCCTGGAAAACTGGAAATCTCCATCGCTGAGCGCAGCGCGAGGCTGGAGATACCCTATTTCGACGGTTACCTGTTCGCTGACGCCACCGGTGTCGTCTTCGATGGGGGGGCCAAACCGGGTAAAGGCTTGCTCAGGGTGGTTTCCGCCCCGGAAGACCCGCAGTTGCTGCGCGGCTGCCTCACAGCGGCTGAGTCGCTGAGTTCGGCCACAGCTAAGAAACTCAGCTACGTTTCCGCGCAGAGCACGGATTCAATCACCTTGCACCTGGACAAGGGGGTGATCGTCAATTGGGGCACCGCCGAGCAGTCGGCGTTGAAAGCCCAGGTTGTCGACGCGCTGCTCAAGCAGGATGGACGCCGTTATGATGTGTCGGTCCCAGCAAGCCCAACCGTGCGTTGAGAAGGAAACTCTGAACCACTACTTGAGATACACGCCGGGGTTGCCCCGCTTCTTGGAAGACCGCTTGGCACTCTCATAGGCTGAACCCGCCAGAAGTTGCCTCTTCCCCGCGGCATGCCCGTTGTCAACCCTCGGCTAAAGTCTTTTAGTTTCTGTGTTAGCAAAGGTGGTCTGCGTGGGTACGTCGTCCCAGAATTATTTGGCCGTGATAAAAGTGGTCGGGGTCGGTGGAGGCGGCGTGAACGCCGTCAACCGCATGATCGAGTCAGGGCTGCGCGGAGTCGAATTCATCGCGGTGAATACCGACGCCCAAGCCCTGTTGATGAGCGATGCCGATGTGAAGCTCGACATTGGGCGCGAGTTGACCCGGGGATTGGGCGCTGGCGCGAATCCGGAGATCGGCAGGCAGGCGGCAGAGGATCATGCCGACGAGATCGAAGAGGCGTTGCGCGGGGCGGACATGGTTTTCGTCACCGCTGGCGAGGGTGGTGGCACCGGCACCGGGGGAGCGCCGGTGGTCGCCCGCATCTCCCGGTCGCTCGGGGCGCTGACCATCGGCGTGGTGACCCGCCCGTTCC
>JAIRXX010000328.1 GCA_031268065.1 Propionibacteriaceae bacterium | reverse complement strand
GGCTGGCCGGATCGGCCAGAGCCGATATCCCGCGCCAATGGGACAGTTTTGACTGTGGACGCGCGTATACGAAGCCATCTCGATTTGACCATTGCGTCGGCACTCGGTTACGATCACGGCCATGAACTTGGTAGCAGTTGGGCGATGCTGTCCCGGCACGCCGACGTTGAGGGATAAAACGCGCTGACTTTCAGCCCAGCGCAGGCTAACCTCATCCTCGGCAGATGAAAACGCCGCGACCAGCCATGCCGAGTTCAGGAGAATCATGTCTTTGCACCCAGACACCATAGCCGTCCACGCCGGACAGGAAGAGGCCGATCCGGCCACCAATGCCCGCGCGGTCCCCATTTACCAGACCACATCGTATGTCTTCAACGACACCCAGCACGCCGCCGACCTATTTGCGCTCAGAGTTCCAGGCAATATCTACTCCCGGATCATGAATCCCACCCAAGACGTCTTCGAGCAGCGCGTCAACGCGCTGGAGGGCGGCGTCGGCGCGTTGGCCACCGCTTCCGGCGCGGCGGCCATTACCTATGCGGTGCTCAACCTCACCTACGCCGGGGACAATATCGTGGCGCTCTCCACGCTGTACGGGGGCACCTACGCGCTCTTCGCGCACACGCTGGCGCAGTATGGCATCGAGGCCCGTTTCGTGGACCCCGACCATCCCGAGAAGCTGGGCGAATATGTGGACGCGAAGACCAAGCTGGTCTTCGGCGAGACCATCGGCAATCCGGCGATCAACGTCATCGACTTGGACGCCTGGTCGCAGGCGGCGCATTCCTTCGGGCTGCCGTTCATCGTGGACAACACCGTGCCCACCCCGATCCTCGCCCGAGTCTTCGAGCACGGCGTAGATGTGAGCGTGCATTCGGTAACTAAGTACATCGGCGGGCACGGCACCACCTTGGGCGGCGTGCTGATCGACTCCGGCGCATTCGACTGGGTGGCAAATGCCGAGCGTTTCCCCGGCCTGTCCCAGCCCGATCCGGCCTATCACGGGGCAGTTTGGACTGAAGCTGCCGGACAGGCGGCGTACATCGTCCGGGCTAGGACGGTGCTGTTGCGCAACACCGGGGCGGCGATCGCCCCGCTCAACGCCTGGTTGGGATTGCAGGGCCTGGAGACGCTGCACCTGCGGCTGGAGCGGCATTCGGCCAACGCGCTGACGGTGGCGAAACACTTGGAATCCCATCCGAAAGTGGCTTGGGTGAATTACCCCGGTCTGGAATCCTCGCCGTCAAAGCCGATTGCTGACCGGGTGCTGACCGGGCGCGGCTACGGGGGGATTCTCTCCTTCGGGCTGCGGGCTGGACGTGAGGCTGGCGCCACCTTCATTGAGGCGCTGCAACTCTTCAGCCACCTGGCGAATATCGGCGATGTGAAGAGCCTGGCGATTCACAACGCCACCACGACGCATTCCCAGCTCACCGAGACTGAGCTGTTGGAAGCTGGAGTCGCACCGGAAATGGTGCGGCTGAGCATCGGCATCGAAGATGCCAACGATCTGATCGCCGACCTGGACCAGGCGTTAGACCAGACCTGAGCTGAGGCCCCCAGCTCGGGAGCCGCTGCAAACAACGAGTGAAACGAAACAGACGAAAGAGTGAAATGACTGTTTACAAGGACGCCACCGAGCTGATCGGGCGCACCCCATTAGTGAAGATAAATCGCCTCTATGGCGATGCCAAGGCCAAAGTGCTGGCAAAGCTGGAATATTACAACCCGGCCAATTCGGTGAAGGACCGCATCGGCGTCTCGATCATCGACGCCGCCGAGGCCGATGGCTCGCTCAAGCCCGGCGGCACGATTGTGGAAGGCACCTCTGGCAACACCGGCATCGCGCTCGCCTGGGTGGGCGCGGCGCGGGGCTACAAGGTGATCATCACCCTGCCGGAGTCCTTCTCCAAGGAGCGTCGGGCGCTGCTGCGGGCCTTCGGGGCCGAACTGGTGCTCACCCCCGCCGCCGACGGCGTCCCCGGCGCGAATGCCAAGGCCGCCGAGATCGCCGCCAACACTCCGGGAGCCATTCTGGCCAGCCAGTTCAGCAATCCGGCCAATGTGAAGATTCATGAGTTGACCACAGCCGAGGAGATTTGGGCGGACACTGATGGCGAGGTGGATATCGTCGTTTCCGGAGTCGGCACCGGCGGGACCGTCACCGGCATCGGCCATGTGCTGAAGTCGCGCAAGCCGAGCGTGAAGCTCTACGCGGTCGAGGCCGCCGAGTCCGCCGTGCTGTCCGGCGAGCCGAAGGGGCCGCATAAGATTCAGGGCATCTCGCCTGGCTTCGTTCCGGAGATTCTGGACCGCGACGTAGTCGACGGCATCATCAAGGTCACCGGCGACGACGCGCTGGAGTGGGCCAGGCTGGTGGCGAAGCAGGAGGGCCTGCTGCTCGGCATCTCCTCCGGCGCCGCACTGCGGGCCGCCGCCGAGCTGGCCGCCGACCCGGCCAACGCCGGGAAGACCATCGTGGTAATCGCTCCCGACTGGGGCGAGCGCTACCTGTCCACGCCGCTCTACGCCGACCTGCTCGACTAGGGATTCACCGGTTGACGGCACGCCGCGAAGGCCTACCTGGCGGCGTGCCGTTCCATCCCTACCAAATTCGATCATGCTATTTCCCTGCATGGTGAGCGGTATCCCGTTGCGAGGCGGCCTAGGCGAGGCGATGGCCCGCCTAGTGCTGTGGCATCCGATGTACGCTAGTGCCCGTGCATAAAATCCTGTCTTCGGCATGGCGACGGGTCCAAGAGGACTTGGGCGCTGCCATGCGCGAAGACCCCGCGGCAACGTCCAAGCTGATCGTTGCGCTGACTTATCCCGGAATCCACGCGGTTTGGGTGTATCGGCTCTGCCACAAACTGTGGGTGACGAACCTGGCGCTGCGCCCATTGGCCCGCGTTTTGTCCCAAATCGCCCGTTTCTTCACCGGCGTTGAAATCCACCCCGGCGCTGTCATCGGCAGGCGCTTCTTCATCGACCACGGCATGGGCGTCGTGATCGGCGAGACCGCCGAAATTGGCCAGGACGTGTTGATGTACCACCAAGTGACGCTCGGTGGGCGCTCGCGGGGGCGCTTCAAGCGCCATCCCACCATCGGCGACAACGTTTTGCTCGGCGCGGGCGCGAAAATCATCGGCCCGGTCACCATCGGCGCTGGCACGAAAGTGGGGGCGAACGCCCTGGTGGTCACCGACGTCCCGCCGAATTCAATCGTCACCGGCATCCAGGCCAACACCAAACCCGGAGACATCATCGCTTAGATACCCCAAAAAGTGTCCTGGTTCCGCTGCGCTCCAGTCCGGTACTCCGAGGGAAGCTGGAGGCGCGGGACGTGCTGTTTCTCAAACAGGTTCGAAGGGACGGACACTTGGCGGGGTTGTCTAGTAGGGTGGGGGCGATGCAGCGCAACCCAGAATTGGACCGGCTTAGGGTCTCTATAGACAACCTCGACACTGCGGTTATCTGCCTGCTCGCGGAGCGTTTCAAGATCACCAAGCGGGTCGGCATCCTCAAGAAGGAACGGGGGCTGCCAGCGGCTGATCCGGACCGTGAGGTGCAGCAGATCGCCCGGTTGCGCGAAGTGGCTGAACAGTCCGAGCTTGATCCGGAATTCGCGGAGAAATTGCTCGGCTTCATCGTCGCCGAGGTTGTCCGCCACCACGAGGCCATCGCCTCAGCAGACTGATGGCTTCCAGCCCGAGCAGCGTCGGCAGCGAGTTTCCGCCGGTGGCGGCCAGCGCCTTGGCTGCGGCATCCACCCTGCGTGTCCCGGCAGTCTGGCTGGGAGTGCTGGGCGCGGTCATGGTGGGCTGGGGCGGCGCGAACGCCGAATTCACCTTTGACCCCGATGGCTGGCCTGATCCAACCCTCCGCTGGCTCGGAGACTTGGCGCCGCTGCCCATCGACCGGGTGTTGATCGTCGCCGGAACTTTGGCCCTCACGTTGGCATGGTGGAATATCAGGCCCACCCGGAGCCGGGGGCCGGTGTACGCCGGGGTGGTGATCGCGGCGTGGTGTACCCCGTTGCTGCTCGCCCCGCCGGTGCTCTCTCCCGACATCACCCTCTACGCCGATGTCGGCTGGGAGCTAGAACAGGGCCACAACCCCTATCTGCTGGGATTGGCCCAGTCAGGCGGCCCCTACGACAGCCAGGTCGATCCGTTGTGGCGCGGCACCGGCGTGGCCTATCCGCCGCTGGCTTTGCTCATCATGCGGTGGATGGCCGCCCTCACCGGCTTCCACCCCTACTACGGCTATATCGCCATGCGCATCCCGGTGCTTCTCAGTGTGGCGGCGCTGCTCTGGCTGGTGCCGAGGATCGCGGTCGCGGTGGGCGCGCACCGCCGCCGGGCGCTGTGGATGGGATTGCTGAATCCGCTGTTGCTGCTGCACTTGGTCGGCGGCGGCCACAACGACGCCGCGATGATCGCGGTGACCGTTTTCGCCATCTGGCTGGTGGCCCGGTGGCCGAAACTGTGGGTGAGTCTATTGCTGGCCCCGCTGGTGGTGGGCGTGGCGATGGCGCTGAAGCAGCAGGGCGGTTTGGCCGTGGTGGCGGTGGCGGGTTTGCCGCTGGCGCTGGACAGCACCCGGCCAGCCCTGGGCCGGTTGGCCGGACTTCTCGCGCTCACCTGGCGGACGGCGGTAGCCACCGTAGTCGCATTGGCTGCCTTCATCGGCATCTGCTTTGCGACCGGTTTGGGAACCGGCTGGATCACTTGGCTCGATTTGATGGGCAAGGCGGCCACCCCGGCGCCGTTGGCGATGCTGTCCAAGCTGGGAGCCTGGCTGGTCGCGGTCAACGGGGGGGATGCGACGGTCTTCGCCCGCAACGCCGGACTGGTCACCACCGGAATCCTGGTCGCCATCGTGGCGCTGATCTACCTGCGTTTCAGCGACCGCCCGCTAGCCGTGGTCGCTTGGGGATCGTTGGCGGTGGCCGTCGGGGGACAGGCGATGCATCCCTGGTACCTGCCCTGGAGCCTGGTGCTGCTCGGCCTGGTGCCGCTCACCCGCCGCCAGCGCCGCTGGGTCTACGGGCTTGCGCTGGCCTTCACTATCTGGAACGCCATCCAGACCGTCGTCTGGCACGGGCAATATAGGTGATACAGCAAAACTACGCCCCCGGTATTCCCCTCCTGGCTCGCCGCCATAGCTGTGGCGGCGTCCTTGGCGGCTACCGAAAACAGGCACGAAGGAATCCACAATGAAAACTCTGGCATTGCCAAACACCCCGCTCACCGCTCCGCAGATCGTCGCCGGGATGATGCGCATCAACACCAAGACAGCCGCGCAGATCCAAGAATTGGTCGACAGCGCGCTGGAGGTCGGCATCAACTTCTTCGACCACGCGAACGTCTACGGCGGCTATGAGCACGAATGCGAGGAGTTGTTCGCCAAAGCGCTGAAGTGGACCCCCGCTCAACGGGAGCAGATGATTTTGCAGACCAAATTCGGCATCGTCTCCAAAGACGGCCCCTATTTTGATTTCTCCTACGCCGAACTCATCCGGGCGGCGGAAGGTTCGCTGAAGGCGTTGCGCACCGACTACATCGACATCATCTTGTTGCACCGCCCCGACGCCCTTGTTGAGCCGGAGGAAGTGGCACGGGCCTTTGACGAGTTGCACGCGGCGGGCAAGGTGCGCCACTTCGGCGTCTCGAACCAGACTCCGGGACAGCTGGAATTGCTGCGCCGCACGGTGAGGCAACCGCTAATCGCCAACCAGGTGCAGCTTTCGATTACCCATGCCCCGTTGATCGCCCAAGGCGTGGCGATGAATATGGCTGGCCTCGACCAGTCGGTCAGCCGCGACCTCGGCCTGATCGAGTACGCCCGCCTCAATGACATCGTGCTGCAGGCCTGGTCTCCGTTCCAAGCGGGCTTCTTCACCGGGCCGTTCATCGGCAATCCGGAATATGCCGAACTCAACGCGGTCATCGACCGGCTTGCGGCGAAGTACGGCGTGCCAGCCGAAGCCATCGCCACCGCATGGATTCTGCGCCATCCGGCGAAGTGGCAGGTGGTGCTGGGAACCACCAGCCCGACCCGTTTGCAGGCTGCTGCTGCCGGTGCGGATGTGGAATTGACCAAGCCGGAGTGGTACGAGTTATACCGGGCTGCCGGGCATCTGGTGCCGTGACGTTCGCTCTGCGCTAAGCGGCCCGGCTTGTCGCCGCCCAAACTTGGGAAATGCGAAGACGGCTGAATGCGCGAGCTAAACTGTTGGCTTCCCTAGCGTTTGGAAAGCCATGTCGCATTCAGAATTGACCACGGTCGGCGTGCCCGAACCGTTCGCGCAGCTCGGGCTGACGTTTGACGACGTGCTGCTGCTGCCCAGACCATCTGATGTGGTCCCGTCGCAGGTGGATACTTCCAGCTATATCAGCAAGCGCATCAAGGTGCGTGTCCCCTTGCTCAGCTCGGCTATGGACACCGTAACCGGATCGCGGATGGCGATAGCGATGGCGCGTGAGGGCGGCATGGGCATCTTGCACCGCAATATGTCAGCCGCTGAGCAGGCCAGCCAAGTAGATCGGGTCAAACGTTCCGAGGCAGGGATGGTCGATCAGCCGATCACCATCGCTCCCGACGCCACCATCCGGGAGGCCGACGAATTGTGCGGCAAATTCCGGATTTCCGGCGTTCCCGTGGTGGACGGCGAGTTGCGGCTGCT
The DNA here is from genome assembly GCA_031268065.1 of Propionibacteriaceae bacterium. GTDB lineage: Bacteria > Actinomycetota > Actinomycetes > Propionibacteriales > Propionibacteriaceae > Propionicimonas. The sequence continues at coordinate 2,803 of JAIRXX010000328.1, read as the reverse complement.
CGGCATCGTCACCAACCGCGACATGCGCTTTGAGGACGACCCGACCAGGCTGGTCGCTGAAGTGATGACGAAGATGCCGCTGGTCACCGGTTGGCCGGGCATCAAGGGCGACGAGGCGCTGAAATTGCTCGCCAAACACAAGATCGAGAAATTGCCGCTGGTGGATGCCGAGGGCAAGTTGCGCGGGCTGGTCACCCTGAAGGATTTCGTCAAGTCCGACAAATACCCGATGGCTTCCAAGGACGAGGCCGGACGGCTGCGCGTCGGCGCGGCGATTGGCTTTTACGGTGACGCCTGGGAGCGGGCGATGGCGCTGGTTGAGGCTGGGGTCGATGCGATAGTAGTGGACACCGCACATGGCCACACCCAGGGCGTTTTGGACATGATCGCAAGGTTGAAGGCCGAGCCTGCGGCGGCGAAAGTGGATGTCATCGGCGGCAATGTCGCCACCTATGAAGGCGCCGCCGCGCTGGTCGCGGCAGGGGCAGACGGGGTGAAAGTTGGGGTTGGGCCGGGTTCGATCTGTACCACCCGCGTGGTGTCCGGCGTCGGCGTGCCGCAGGTGACTGCGATCTATGAGGCGGCTCGGGCTTGCCGGGCGGCAGGGGTTCCGCTGATTGGTGACGGCGGGTTGCAATATTCCGGCGATATCGCCAAGGCGCTGGTGGCCGGCGCCGATTCGGTGATGCTCGGCTCGCTGCTGGCCGGGTGCGAAGAAAGCCCAGGCGAGTTGGTCTTCATCAATGGGAAGCAATTCAAGTCGTATCGGGGAATGGGTTCGCTGGGCGCGATGGCGGCTCGCGGGCGGAAGGCGTCGTATTCGCGGGACCGCTATTTCCAGGCCGATGTGACCAGCGATGACAAGTTGATCCCGGAGGGCGTTGAAGGCCAAGTCGCCTATCGCGGGCCGCTGGCTGCTGTCGCCTACCAACTCATCGGCGGGCTGCGGCAATCGATGTTCTACTCCGGCGCTGCCACCATCCCCGAATTGCACCAGCGCGGGCGCTTTATCCGCATCACCGCCTCGGGGCTGCGCGAGTCGCATCCGCACGACATACAAATGACGATGGAAGCTCCGAATTACTCGGTGAAGCCTTGATTTTCACACACCTTGGCGCTTCGGCCAATGACGTGGAAGGACCCCGGAAATGATTGAAATAGGACGATCCAAGCGCGCAGTCGAAGTTTTCGGCTTTGACGACATAGCCATCGTGCCCAACCGGCGCACCCGTGGCATCGAAGAGGTCAACCTGACTTGGAAGATCGACGCGCTGACTTTCGATTTCCCGATCATCGCCGCGCCGATGGATTCGGTGATGTCGCCGCAGACGGCGATAGCGATCGGCAAGCTGGGCAGCTTGGGGGTGCTCAATCTGGAGGGCCTTTGGACCCGCTACGAAGACCCGCGTCCGCTGCTGGAGGAGTTGGCTGACATTGAGGACCAGGCCGCCGCCACCAAGCGGATGCAGGAGATCTATGCCGCTCCGATCCAGGCGGAGCTGATCAGCGAGCGGATGAACCAAATCCGCGACGCCGGTGTCCCGGTGGCTGGCTCGCTCTCCCCGCAGACCTGCGCCGAATTCGCCAATGTCGTGGAGCGGGCCGGGGTCGATTTCTTCGTCATTCGCGGCACGACGGTCTCGGCGGAACATGTGTCCAAGATCGCTGAGCCGCTAAATCTGAAGCAATTCATCTACCACTTGGACGTGCCCGTCATCGTCGGCGGCTGCGCCACCTACCAATCAGCGCTGCACCTGATGCGCACCGGCGCTGCCGGGGTGCTGGTGGGTTTCGGCGGCGGCGCAACCGGGCGCAACCGCCGCGTGCTCGGGGTGGAGGTGCCGATGGCCTCGGCGCTTGCCGACGTCGCCGCCGCCAGGCGCGACTACCTGGACGAATCGGGAGGCCGCTACGTCCATGTGATCGCCGACGGCGCACTGGGCCGCTCCGGAGACATCGCCAAAGCAATCGGCTGCGGCGCTGACGCGGTGATGGTCGGCAGTCCGTTTGCCCGAGCGGCTGAGGCGCCCGGACGCGGCTATCACTGGGGCGTTGAGGCCTGGCATCCCAGCCTGCCGAGAGGTGAGCGGGTGCGGTTTGGCATCATCGGCTCCTTGGAGGAAATCCTGCTCGGCCCCTCCCACACCACCGATGGCACGATGAACCTGGTCGGGGCATTGCGCAAGGCGATGGCGACCACCGGCTATTCCGACGTCAAGGAATTCCAGCGTGTCGATCTAGTCGTCCACCGCTGAGAGGCGCTGCCGCCCCTAGGCTTACCGGAACCGTCTGGCGTCAGGCCACCCGTTGCCCCTGCGGCAGCTTCCCATAGGGCACTCGCAGCCGTCGCCAGGCGATGATGAAGAATCCGGCGCCCAGCACCAGGTCAATGCCCATTCCCCAGGGCCAGATCGGGGTGTCGATATTCAGCGGCGGATTTTTGACCGGACTGGTGTAAGGCGACCGGATGCCGTTGTTGGTCACCCAGACGTTGCCCTCATCGTCGTAGCCAAACTCGGAATCCTCGCCCACCAGCACTAGATGCAAGCAGTCGTCGCGTTCAGTCTCGGGGGGTAACGCCGACCTTCGCACGGCAATTTTGATCATCGCCAGCGGGTCGGCGTAGAAATCGGTGTAGTTGTTGAGGTCGCTGACTCCCGGCGGCAGCGGCGCGGCATCAGCGACGACGACGAATGGGTTGGGCAGTGACAGCCACCACACCTTGTCAAAGCGCGGAGAAGTGGTCTGTTCCTGGTTCCAGGTGCATTTCTTTGCCCATTCCGCGGCGTTAATCCAGTCGTCG
>JAIRXX010000161.1 GCA_031268065.1 Propionibacteriaceae bacterium | reverse complement strand
CTCGTCTGCCTCGTCCCGCAGACCGCCGCCGATCTGCTCTATCTGCCCACTGTCGGCAGGGAACTCGCCCAAGCCGACCTAGAGAGCAAAGCCAAGCCCGGCACCGCTGCCCGGCTGCTGCAAGAATTGGGGGTGGAGATTCCGGCTGAGAGCGATCCGCGCGACCTTTCCGAGGGGCAACGCCTGGCGCTGGTGCTCGCCATCCAACTCACCGCCCGTCCGGCAGTGGTGTTGCTGGACGAGCCGACCAGGGGCCTGGACTACGCGACCAAAGAACATCTGAATCGGATAATCCAGCAGCTGCGCTCTGCTGGGCTGGCGGTGGCGATTTCCACCCATGACGTCGAATTCGCCGCAGCGGTGAGCACCCGGATGGTGCTGATGGCGGATGCGGACATCATCGCGGACGACGACACCCGCACCCTCTGCGCGTCTTCGGTGGCTTTCGCCCCGCAGATGACCAAGGTCTTCGCCCCGGAACCGGTGTTGACCGTTGCGGAAGTGGCCCGCGGATTGCGAGACGCGCGGTGAACCGGCAAAATGCGACGCTGATCCTCGCGCTGGGAATAGGGCTGGTGGCTTTCATGTGGCCGGTCTTCCTCGCTGACCAGTCAGCGATGAGTCCGGCGCAGGCGCCATTGGTCTTCGCCCTGGTGCTGCCGTTGCTGCTCGCTGTCGTGCTCGCCGAGCTGACCAGCGGGGGATTGGACGCCAAAGCCCTCGCCATGCTGGGAGTCCTCGCCGCCATCGGCACGGTCCTGCGCCCGTTGAGCGCCGGCACCGCCGGATTCGACCTGATCTTCTTCCTGTTTATCCTTGCCGGGAGGGTGTACGGGGCCAATTTCGGCTTTGCCCTTGGTGCGATCACCCTATTCACCTCGGCTTTGCTGACCGGGGGAGTCGGCCCCTGGCTGCCCTACCAGATGCTCGCCTCCGGGGCGGTCGGGGCATTCGCCGGTTGGCTGCCACGGGCGCGGGGAAAGGCGGAATTGGCGATTCTGGCCGGTTATGGGGTGGTGGCCGGATTTGCCTTCGGCTGGCTGATGGATTTGGTTTTCTGGCCCTACTCGTTGGGTGCGCAGACCGAATTGTCTTATGACCCCAGCTTGGGCGTGCTCAGCAATTTGCAGCGCTTCGTCCTTTTCAACCTGGCCACATCGATGGGCTGGAACCTCGGCCGGGCCGTCGCCAACGCGGCACTTGTGCTTATTGTCGGCACACCTTTGTTGCGGATGCTGCGCCGCGCCGCACGCCGTCCGAGCTTCATTATTGAGCCGGTGGCGTAATAACTGCGCAGAACGGCTGGCGAAGCTACGATGGCGTTGTCGGGGATTCACTGTTAGCCAGCGATTCCCTGGCTGGACCTGCGGCCCCCGGATCAGTCGGGGATCGCGCACCAAAGGAGGGGAAATGACCTACTCACTGCCTGAGCTAGATTACGACTATGCGGCGTTGGAGCCGTTCATCTCGGGGAAAATCATGGAGTTGCACCACGGCAAGCACCACGCCGCCTACGTCGCCGGGGCTAACACCGCCCTGGAAAAGTTGGCTGAAGCCCGAGCTGGCAATGACTTCGGCAATATTGCCAAGCTGGAGAAAGACTTGGCGTTCAATCTCGGCGGGCATATCAACCACTCGGTTTTCTGGAAGAATATGGCCCCGGCAGCAGGGGGAGAGCCGACGGGCGAGTTGGCCAGCGCCATCGATGAATTCTTTGGTTCCTTCGCCGGGTTCAAGGCGCAATTCAACGCCAATGCCAATGGCATTCAGGGTTCGGGATGGTCGCTGTTGGTCTGGGATATCCTCGGCCAGCGGCTCAACATCAACCAGCTTTACGATCAGCAGTCGAACGTACCGCTCGGGCAGTTGCCCGTCCTCCAGCTCGACATGTGGGAGCACGCTTTCTATCTGCAATACCAGAATGTGAAAGCCGACTACGTGAACGCCTGGTGGAATGTCGTCAACTGGGCGGACGTCGCCGGACGCTTCGCCAAAGCCAGGGTGGTCAGCCTCTAACCCTGCGTGCCGCTGGTCCAAAACCGGGGGAGTATACCGGCGGTGAACTGGCTGCTGGCTGCGCCCGACCGGCAGAGATTCTTAAGATTAGTTGAGAATTCTCTCAGGATTTGGCAAGCTTGAACGGTAGCCATCGTTAGGGGAGCCTTGAAGAGGTCAAGTGTTATCGCAGCAGGCGTGCTCTCGCTCGCCGTTTTAGCCGGTGTCACAAGCGGGGCGACTGCCCTGCACAAGGACGTGACCCTCAAAGTGGATGGCAAGCTGCTGGAGAGCGGCGTTTTCGCGTTGACCGTTCAAGACGTTTTGGCCAGCCACGGCATCGAAGTGGAGCCGGGAGATATCGTCACCCCAAGCCTGGACGCCCCAGCCGCCGATGGGCAGGTCATCTCGGTCAACTTCAAGAAGAGTGTCGCCTTTGACATCGATGGCGAAGTGCGGACCGTGCTGACCAATGCGGCGACAGTCGCGGAAGCCCTGGCATCCTTCGACGCCCTGGAAATCGACCTGGCCGAGGCGGCGCTCTCCCACGCGCTGTCCAGCCAGCTCTCCCCGGAAGGCGACCGGGTGGTCATCACCACCCGCAAAGACGTGGCGCTTTCGCTGATGGGCAAGAGCAAGCCGGTGTCCACCACCAGCCGCACCGTCGCCGAATTGCTGGCTGAGCACAAAGTCGCCTATGACGCCGACGACCGGATCAGCCCCAGCTTGGACACCGTTTTGACTCCCGACGCCGTTGTCAAAGTCTCCAAGGTGGAGACACAGACCCTGACCCGCAAGGAGAAGGTGGAATTCACCGTCCAGATCAAGAAGGTGGGCACTCTCTGGGCGAGCGAGCGGCGGATAGCCAGGACTGGCAAGGATGGCAAAGCCGAGCGCACCTACCAGGTCGTCAAAGTGAATGGGAAAGTCGAGTCGGAGACCCTGCTGAGCGAGAACATCCTCACCAAGCCGGTCACCCAGGTGGAGGAACACGGCACCAAGACCACTTCGCAGGGCAAGAAGATCAACCTCGCCCGGGCGGCGATGTGGGACAAGATCGCCAAATGCGAATCGGGAAACCGCTGGGGCATCAACACTGGCAACGGCTACTACGGCGGCTTGCAATTCTCCAAGTCCTCTTGGAATGCCAACGGCGGGCGCGACTTCGCCGCCTATCCGCACCAGGCTTCCCGCGCCGAGCAGATCACCGTCGCCAACCGCTACTATGCCAAAGCTGGGCTGCGTCCCTGGAGCTGCAAACCCTGAGCCATACCCCTTCAAACAAGGCTATGGCCGCCCCCGGTGCAAACCGTGGGCGGCCATAGCCCCTTATTGCTCAGATCAGGCCGAGTTCCTTGACCGCTTGGCGCTCGTCCAGCAATTCAGCCACCGAGGCTTCTATCTTCGCCCGCGAGAACGGGTTGATGTCCAGCCCCTGCACGATGGAATACTCGCCATCCTTGGTGGTCACCGGGAAGGACGAGATGATGCCTTCGGCCACGCCGTAGGAGCCGTCCGACCACACCGACTGCGAAGTCCATTCGCCTTCCGGAGTGCCAGAAGCCCAATCGCGGGCGCATTCGATTGTCGCATTGGCCGCCGAAGCCGCCGAGGACAGCCCGCGGGCTGCAATGATCGCCGCGCCGCGCTGGGCGACCGTCGGGATGAACTCCTGCTCCAGCCAGGCTTCGCTCACCAATTCCGCTGCCGGGCGGCCATTGACCGTCGCGTGGAAGATGTCCGGGTATTGGGTGGACGAGTGGTTGCCCCAGATGGCGATGTTCTTGATCGCGGTGGTGGGCACGCCGGTCTTCTTGGCCAATTGGGCGACGGCCCGATTGTGGTCCAGCCGGGTGAGGGCGTTGAAGCGGCTCTGCGGGATATCTGGCGCGTTGCTGGCGGCGATCAGCGCATTGGTATTCGCCGGGTTGCCGGTGACCAGGACTTTGATGTCGGAGGCGGCGACTTCGTTTAGCGCCTTGCCCTGGCCGGTGAAAATCTTGCCGTTGGCGCTGAGCAAGTCGCCGCGTTCCATGCCCGCTTTGCGGGGCATCGCGCCGACCAGCAGGGCCAGCGATGCGCCATTGAAGATTTGCTTGGGATCGTCGCCGATCTCAACTCCAGCCAGCGTGTCGAATGCGCAGTCATCCAGTTCCATGACGACGCCTTCCAACGCTTTCAACGCCGGGGTGATTTCCAGCAGCCGTAGTTCTACGGGCTGGTCGGGGCCGTAGATCGCGCCGGACGCGATACGGAAGAGCAGGGAATATCCGATCTGACCAGCGGCGCCGGTCACAGCTACCTTGATAGGGGTTTGGCTCACTTTGATTCTCCTCAACGAGTCTGCGGTGTTGCTGCTACTGACGCTAGCAGTCATTGACCCTATTTTTCACTTCTTCTGAAGAAGCTGGAAGATTTTGGTCCGACCATTGAGACGCGGAGTGCCGTTTTCACCGATTTGTAACCGCCCAGTATCGCGGACGTTGATCCGAAGCCAAGCAGGGTCGTTTAAGCTCGCAGTATGCGTTTGATTCTGATCCGGCACGGCCACACCTCTTCCAACGCCCGCTTTCTGCTGGACACAGCTGTTCCCGGCGCTGATTTGGACGAGGTTGGCCAAGCGGAGGCGGCGCGGCTCGTCGGGCGCTTGGCGGACTATCAGGTCCAAGCCATTTTCGCCTCCGTCTTGGTGCGCACCCAGCAGACTGCCGCGCCATTGGCCGCCGCACTCGGGCTGCCGGTCACCGTGTTGCCCGGCCTGCGCGAAATCAGCGCCGGGGATGATGAGATGTCCGATGACGCGACGAATTATTTCAACACGCTGATCGCTTGGCGCGACGGAGACTTGAGCAAACGGGTGCCGGGGGGAGAGAGCGCGCAGGAGTTCATCGGGCGCTACGACCGTGCCATCGCGGAGGTGGCCGCCTCCGGGGCTGACACAGCGGCGGCGTTCAGCCACGGCGCGGCGCTTCGAGTCTGGTCATGGGCCAGGATCGAAGGCTTCGACGCTGCCATTGGGGAAGGGGTGTTGGAGAACACCGGCCTCATCGTGGCCGACGGCGACCCCAACTCCGGTTGGAAGCTGGCGAAGCTGGACGGCTATCGAACCAAATCCGGTTACATCATCGAAGGCGAGCGCCGCTGAGCGGCCAAGGGTTCCTCAGCGGCTCCGTTTGGCGCCAGCCACCCGCAGCAGCGCGGCCCCGGCCAGCAAGAACAGTATTGCCGCCAGCAGTGGAGTCCCGAGGGCTGCCCCGCTGAACGGCATTTGCGGCGCGGCGTACACATTCGTCAGCACCACTTGGGGCGTGGCCGCAGCGGAGATGGTGAATTCGTTGTCGGTGTAGTAGCGCGACTCTTCTCCAAATTCCCCAACCTCTCCGGCTTCAGTCACCTGGCACTGCGCCCCCAGCGGGACCGCGTTCACCTCTGCCGTCAATCCAGTCTCGGTTTCCAATGCGAGCGTGCCGATGGCGCTGCCGTCGAAAGTCAGCGGCGCTTGGTGTTGTTCGCCGTAGGAGTCCAGATAATCGATGGTGCAAGCCAGCCGCGCCGCGAAGCTGCTGGGCGCGTATTCGGTGCCGAATCCGGTGATCTGCTTCAACACTGAGAAGGAACCGCTCGCCAAGGTCACGCCAACTTTCGGCGGGGACAGCCGCAATGGGGCAATCCGGGTGGCGTCGGAATAGGTGACGCCGAATTGGCCCCAGGCGAAGTCAGCGGCATTTTCAGCGGCCATTTCGACTCTGGCCCCGCCATGCGCGCCGACTCCAGTCTCGGGAACGTTAACGGTGTCGAAGCGCACGTCCACCGTGCCAGCGGGGCCGAGCGGTACGTTGAAGGTGACCTTCACCCGGATGGCCCGGACGTTGGGCCAATCTGTGCCGGGGTCGACAGCCTCCCAAGTTTCCCCGGCGCTCGTGCAGGCGACCGTGCTCGGATCGGAGGCCAGCGCGGTCCAAGTCCCGGTGCAGGCGTCATTGTCGAAGGACACTTCGTATTCCACGTCAACGTCTGCGCCGGCAATCGGTTCCCCGTCCGGACCCTGCGCCGTGGCGAGCAGTGAATTCTGCACCAGATGTGGCCGGTAGGTCGATCCGCGCACGGTGCCAGCCACCAGCATCAGGTCTTCGGCAGCGGGCAGCGCCTTGAAGAAGGTCACTTCGCTGACTGCGGTGGTGCCCGCGTTGACGGCGTGCAATAGCCAACTGTCAGTGGTGCCAATGGCCGAATCAGACACGCAGGGAGCGCTGAAATAGCGCGGGCTGGACTCCCCGTGGGCGGTGATCGTCGGATTGCAGGAGGCCTCCGGGTCGAACGACGGCGAGGCGGTCCCCAGCGAGCCAACCACGCCAATGGCGACGCGGAAATTGGTGCCCGGATGCGGAGTGACCGCTGCGGTGGTGGTCGCCAGGCGCGGATTCACGCCTGCCGAGAACGTCACCGGCCCGGAGCCGGGCAACCCTGCCGCACCGGCTAGATCTTCACCGGTGGTGACTTGAAGGGTGTTTTCCGCAAACTGCTCGAGTTGGTAGACCCCCAATTCCATCCAAGCGTAAACGGTGATGGTCAGCGTCTCACCCGGCAAGAGCCGGTCCTGCCCGTCAAGGTCCGGCCAGCTGAATTCGAGGGTTTGGCCGCCCACCCCGGCTATGCCCACGCTCAGCGCTGGCTCAGTGGAGATAGTGGTTGCAGCCGAGCCTCCCGAGCGCAGCAACAGATAGGGATCGCCCGCGTTGGGTCCGCTCGGCACCTGGCTGTAATGCAAACCGACGGGCAGTTGGTCCACCACGCTCGCCAGATGCAGATAGCCGGTCCCGTTGTTCCGGATGGTCAGATCGAAGGGCACGATGTCGGCGGTGGCTTGGCTGTCGCCGGGGAAGACGGTGGACACGCCGCCATTGGCGACCTTGCCCAGCGCTAGTTGCCTGGTCCCGATCTGCCAGTTGAAAACGGCTGACCCGCTGGATGTGGCCTCAGCGGCTTCTCCCAACGTTGAATTGGAAGCGGTGGCTGTGACGGTGTTGGTGGCGCTTCCGGGGAAGACGACTGGGTTGCCATCAGAGGTTGTGTTCGCCCGGAGCATCGCCTGGAACCGCACAGCGGGGTTGCCCCACCAGGGGCCGAATGCGCCCTTGTCCTCACGGGAGAATTCCGCCTTCAGCCCCTGCACTTGCGGATATTGGTCGACGGAGATCGGCAGCACGGCGTCGGCGATTGCTGCGGGGTATTCAGCGCAGCGCCAATCTGGAGGATCGGAGTCGAAGGCGCCGTAAGCGCAGAGCCTGACTTGATCCGCACCGGTGGGCGCGGTGATCGTCCCGATCCCGGTGAAGGCAACGTTGTCCCAGAAGTCCGAGTTTTCCGGGCCGTCTGCCACGGTCAACGAGGTCGCGGGCAAGGTGGAAGAGGAGGCGGTGGGAGTCAAAGCCACGGTCAACGGAGTGTCTCGGTTCGGTTCCGTCACCGTGTTCGGTGAAATGGATTTACCGATGGTGGTGGCTATCCGGCCACCGCTCAGGTAGACGGCGGCGGGAGTTAACGCGCCGTTGAAGCCTCGGGCCAGTTCTTCAGGGATTGGGCTCGGGGTAACGAACTGGACGGGATCGTAGGACTGGGCGAAGGCGGTGTTGGGCACCGCAATGTTGGAAATGGCGTTAACTGTCAGGCGTTGCTCGTCACCCGACACCCTAAAGGTGCTCCGGGTCCGCACGGTGATGCTGAGGCTGACCGATTGGTTCGCAGCTATGGAGCCGCCATTGGTGACAGGATCACTGCCTTGGAAAGTGGCTGAGATTCCGATCACATTCGCCAAATCCGCACTGCTCATGGCGCTCAGCAGGTCGGCTGTCGTGGAGGTGGAGGTGATGGAATCGGCGTTGTAGTGCAGCAGCCAGACTGTGGTAGCGCCGAGGTCAACTGCCGGGCTTGGCCCGGATGCGGTGATGCTCTCAATGGTGAAACGGTCAAAGAAGGATTCCGCCTCCAGCGAGCTGACTCCGGTGAAAGGATTCGCTTTGGCGCTCACCGCGTCAATGGCAGTTTGGTTCGCGGTGAGGCTAGCCTCACCGGTGCCGTCCAGCAGGGCCGGTTCGGTGATGCGGATATAGGAGGCCTGCGCCGCCAGCCCGCCGGAGTTCTGGGCCGCCTGGTTGGTGGCGGTCAGCGTCACGGTCGTGGTGGGGTAGCTGGATGCCGGGGCGTCATC
>JAIRXX010000307.1 GCA_031268065.1 Propionibacteriaceae bacterium | reverse complement strand
CATTGTGAAGACCGACGGTCAGTCGATTTTCATCGCCTCCGGCCACACGGTGAGCATCGTCTCCGCACAGGGCAGGTACTCCCAGGCGCTCTCGCTGATTGACGCTTCCGGGCAATCCGGCAATTCGCAAGGTTCCGCAAAATCACCCATCGTAGACGGCGCAGTGGCCGAGTTGATGCTCAGCGGTTCCACCTTGGCGGTGCTGTACCAGCTGTACACGGCTCAGGAAATCGAATTCCAAGACGGCGACAACCCGTATGTGCCTTTCGCCGCATCCGAAATCGTGACGCAGCTTTGGGACGTGTCCAAACCGTCCGCACCCCGCCATCTGACCTCATTCAGCCAAAGCGGACGCTACTCCTCTTCTAGGCTGAGCGGCGATCTGCTCTACCTGATCAGCGACTACGCCGTTGGCGACGGCGATGCTGTGCCAGACGATCCGGCCACCTTCGTCCCGCAAACCGGCCAAGACGGAAGCCATGAAGTGCTTCCAGCCGAAGACATCAAACTCATGCCCGCACCCGAGGGCGCACGCTACACGGTGGTCACCGCCGTGGATGTCGCCAAGCAGGCCCGGCTCGGCCAACAAAGCGTATTGGGCGGCGCTGAGACTGTGTACATGAGCGGTGGCAATCTCTATCTGGCAGCGTTCAACAACCCCGACACTGTCATCAAAGATTATGCGCCCGATCCGTCCCAGCCCGCTTCTGTTGAACCCGACCCGTCCCAGCCCGCTTCTGATATGCCCGACCCACCCCAACCAATTTCTGCTGCGCCTGATCCGACTCCGACGCCCACCGCGCCCGGCGGCGACACAGCTGAGCCGATAGCGGAGGAGGACGCGCCCGATCCGGGCATACCCGCGCCAGCGTCCGCCGCAGCTGAACCGGATGTTGACATGGCCGGGCCAGCTGCAGTCAAGACCGGCAAGCCATCGACGCATGTGGTCAGAATCGCGCTGGATGGCGGCGAACTCCGAATGGCCGCCCAGACGGACATACCCGGCGTGCTGATCAACCAATTCGCTTTGGACGAATACGAGAACCACTTGCGCGTGGCGACCACGACAATGGACGAGTACAACGTAGCCGCACTGCGGGTGCTGGACGCCGATTTGAAGCAGGTCGGCGCGATCCCGAAGCTGGCGAATAATGAGAATATCGAATCGGTGCGCTTCCAGGGCAAAATCGGCTATGTGGTGACTTTCCGGCAGACCGATCCGCTCTTCGCCATCGATCTAGCCAATCCGGCCAAGCCAAAAGTCCTCTCCGAACTGAAAATTCCCGGTTTCTCCAGCTATTTGCACCCCTACGGCGACGGGCTGCTGCTCGGCCTGGGCATGGACGGCGACAAGAATGGCAACATCAACGGCTTAAAGCTGGCGATGTTTGACGTCAGCGATCCCAAGGACGTCACCATGATCACCAGCAAATCGATCAAGTACGACACTTCACAGGGGTTGGAGAACCACAAGGCGGTACTTGTAGACAGCGACAACGACTTGATCGGCTTCGACGCCACCGACTGGCGCGACGACGGGCAACAGTCCCGCTACCTCGTCTACGGCTACGACGAAGACAAAGGATTCTCCCAACACAAAGCACTGCCAATCTCCACCCCCAATGGCGACACCAGGCACACCCGAGGCCTGCGAGTAGGCGGATTCCTCTACGTCCTCTCCGATAAACAACTAGACGTCTACACCCTGAGCGGATTCAACAAAGCCGCAGACTTGCGGCTACCCTGAGCAAGCGCGTCATAGTCGAGCATTCGTTTTCGCCGCAGGCGTATAAAAGAAAAGATGCAGAATATGCTGAATTTCCAAAAAAAGTCGCTGATAATCGTGTCGGCGTCAGTCGCGGCCTTGGGCGTCTGGTTTGCGTTGAGTGTAGCGGAGACGAGGCAGATTCAGCACTTACCGACCCCTGTTGCGCCATCGGCGACACCGGTTGAAGCAGCCACTCCCAGCGTGGGAGAAACAGCGAGAATCGATTTTTCAGCGACTCCGCTGGCCGATCTCCCCGCCGATTATGGCGAAAATGTTGAAAAACTGGCGTTGGAGAAATATCACGACGTGTATATCAGTGTTCATGGCGAGCGCCTCTACAACAAAGCCATAGTTGATGATTTCTATAGGGAGGCACTCGCAGGGAAACCTGCATTTATGCGTATGATTCAATACACCGTCGAGGGCGATCCCATAGTCACCGATTACTATTACGATGGCGAGATTTTCACAGTCACAGAAGACAGCAGCCGCGACAATTTTTCTGACGGTATCAGCAACAAGAATTTTCATGTGTCAACATATAAATACCTCGTGCGCGCCGACCATTCGCGCCGTGTCGAAGAACCCCAGGCAGATTATTATTTGAGCAATCACCAGAATATTTATGCCCAAACCACTGAAGGAGAAACACTCATAGGCAGCCTGGGATACATACCATCACCACCGCCTTAGCAACGACACAGACCCCGTCCTAGTTGCTTTCACAATCTCATCTATTGCCTTGAACTCATCGGCAGGCAGTGTCGCTCCAGCCAGCCATGTGATGAAGGCAAGGATATCATTACCTCACCGCCAGCATGACCCAAAAGACTGCCCTCATAGTCAACGACATTGTGATTCCAAAGTCGCATTAAGCTGGTCTAAAGTAACCACTTTGTCACCCATTCTGACAACCCCTTCCTCTGCATTGGTAAAGTCGAAAAGAAAAGTATTATCATTACTGATAGCAGAATCCCCCATATCGCTTGGCGAAGACTGGTAATAAAAAACTGAATATTTCGCGTCCAGCGGAAAACTATCCACATCTCCCTGTTTTGCTACCGCTTGATAACCTGTCGGCAATGCGGCTTAAGCCAGCCCTGAATAGGCAGGTACGGCATCACGGCTGGCAATCCAGAAGCGGAACCATGCCTGAGCACCACCACTAGCCGATCATGCTTCGAGGGGCCGATGCTACTCATCCAGGGCAGCGTGACGCAAAAGCCGCGTTTACTTGATCCAAGGTGACCACTTTGCCCCGCATTTTGATTACCCCTTCCTCAGCGTCGGTAAAATCAAATTCTGCAGCAGGAGCGCCCGGGCCGCTTGAACCAGGTTTGCTCGGCAGCTCCTGATTAATGCCCACATCGTATCTAGCGTCAAGCGGAAAACTATCAGTAGAACCGATTTCAGTAGTCACTCGGTAACCAGATGGAACTTCACCCAAGACGAAGAAATTAGTATTGCCACCAACACTCTCCAGTTCCCAGATGACATCTTTATACCCAGGTTTTGAAATACTCACGCCCAGACTGAAACGCTTGACTTCCCAGCCTTCACAAACAGGCATATAAACAGCAGGCTTACCATCATGCAAAGTGTATCCCACGTCATAAGAAGATGGAACACAACTTGACAATAACAAAAGCGGCATCAGCGATAGTAGCCTAACAATTTTCATCTAACGCTTCCTCTTTACTCGCCAGATTCACGATTCGAGATTTAGCTTTAACGCTATCCCTCGCGCATCCATGCCCACTCATGCTGGGCATCTAGAAGCCAAAGATGCGTTGAGCTGATCGAGAGTGACTACTCGGCCAAGTATTTTTATGACGCCTTCTTCCGCGTCAGTGAAATCAAAAATCATGCTCTGAGTCCCCGGACCTTGTTTATGTGTGTCGCCTGGCAGAGATTGATAGATGGATGCCAAGTATTCGGCATTCAGCGGGAAATCACTACTCGGATCACGCTCACTGGTAACACGATACCCTTCAGGAACCTCACCAAGGACGAAAAAATTAGTATTACCTCCCACACTTTCCACAGACCAGGAGACACTGTCACTACCAGACCCTGAAGCTCTCGTACCAATACTGAAACGCTCGACTTTCCAACCTTCACAAATTGGCATATAGACAGCGGGCTTGCCGTTGTGCAAAGTATACCCCACATCGTAGGAAGGGACGCAGCCTGACAACAGCAACAGCACTGGCACCAGTAAAAATAATCTCATTCTCAAATGTCTCGCCTCCATTGATCTTCAATCTCCAATTCAATATTTCGATATCGATCACGTACTGCTTTAAGTATATTGCCTATTGCCCGAAGCTCATCGGCGGACAATGTAGCTTCAGCCAGCCACGCAGTGAATGCGCTCGCAAAAGCGTCAGCCGCATCACCTTCCCAGACAGCCTGAGAGCGTTTGACAGCGACGCCAAACTCATCGATGCGTGACTGCAGCTTATCTGCGACGCCGATCAGGTCGCTCCCGATATCGACAAGAGTCTGGAACGGGTATTTGATCACATCACTCATCCGACCTCCTTGTAGCCAACGCTGAGATTTGGCGCAGCTTGGCCTTAGCTTGCTCCATCGAGTCTGCCCGCTTAGGGCTTCGCACCAACTGGCCGAGTTCCATTATTTCGATGGCCAATGGCACATCCGCCCATTCGCGCTTCGCGGCGGCGACCCACTGGTTAATGTGGAAAGCGTTGCGGCCTACTTCCGGGCCGAACATACGATCTGTGTTGACAAGGCTGATGAATCGAAACACACCCAGCCAATTACTCTTGGTAATCTCGACGGTCGCACCGAGACATCCTTCGAGGACCTGTTCGTACTCCACACTCGCCCGAGTGGCAGCGGCGGCGAGCAGGAACGACCGCACGGCCTCATCGACGAAATCGTCCAAAAGCGCTTCCGAGAAGATCGGCTGGAACCGCTGCAACGTGGATTCAGCCAGGCCTAAAGCTGTGACGCTCTCACCTGCGTCGATCAGCATCTCGACCAACCTAGCCGAGAGGAAACTCTGCTTCCGCAGGTCGTCGTCAGAAAGAGGGGCCGACTTCTCGACGAAATCAGCAGACTCAGCAAACAGCCCTTTCTCTAAGGATTGCTCTGCCGATGCCAATTCGCAGTCAAATGCACTCATTATCATCTCCTCCGCAGCTCAGACAGCGTAGCGAAGGGATCAGGAAACGAAACATCTGCAACACTGTCTCTTCTCACGTAACCACCGTCGCGCAGACCCGCACTCTGCTCGAAAGGGTTATTGGTGGCATCGGTAGTCGGATCGGTACCAGCAATGGCATGATAAGTGAAATATCTCGACAGAAATCCGCTCGCTCCACCAGTCAACGAGTATTGTCTGGAATGTTTCCACTCATGCATCAATAGGGCAGGGTCTTCGCTATTCGTGTCTCCACGGGCAAAAAAGACGTTCCCAACCGTGAACCCGCCCGATCCAACTGATTGCATGGCTTTGGTGAATCCGTCTGGCATAGTTACAATCCATAGGTCTGAGCGAGGGTCGTAGCGCGGCGGCTCCGCAGAACCACCTGTCAGCAACCCTCCAATGGCAAGCGCTCCCGCAGTCAATCCGTCGTTCGCCGATGCCACGGCACCCCGAGCAGTCTGATCGCGGAATTCTGTTGTTCCCTGCAAATCCTGCGACCACAAGAAATCATCGAAATCCAGATTCGTGTCATCCGCGCTGAAAAGGTCATAAACCCAGTTCTCCTGCACACGGTGGAAGATGCGTTCGAGGAAATCACGCTTGTCGTCTCCCTCTTGCCCGTCGATGAGGGCAGAGACCACCACGCCGCCACCACCGGTCAGCGAAAATAACTCAGCGATATCGCCGAGATCGCCCAACAAGTTGCCCCAGAATCCAGGACCGTCAGGTGCGGAGTCTGCTGCAGCGTCGATGGCCACGGCAGCATCCTCGGCGGCTGCCTCCAGCCTCGCTCTCGCATTGGCAAGGTGGGTTTCGGCGCTCCGCCTGATGCTCTCGCCCGGGTCCACGAAGGGGCCGCGAGTGAGCGGGTCTTGCCGCTTGTAGCTCTCCTGGGCCGCCCTGGTCTTAGAGTTGCCACGTTTGTACTCAGCAACAGCTACCGCCGCGTCGCCCTGCGCCGCCGCCAGCGCGTCGGCATAAGCCCGCAAAGCGTCCTTCGTACTCTGGTGCGCGATACCCGCAGTCTCCCACGGTTTAACGAATTCGTCGAGCACGTCGCGGGCGGCGTTCGAGGCATCGCCCTCCCAGGTGAGGCTTTGACTGTTCTGGGTGCGTTTGATGGCGTCGTAAAGCTCCGTGTAAGAGCGCTCCATATTGAGCAATAGGTCCGCAGCCGCCCGGACCCCGGCCACATCACCCGGCACCAATTCCTTCGGATTGGAACTTGACCACAACTCGATCATCAGTAGGTCCCGTCCCATGCCCGCAACATGTCCTCAGCAATGTACTGGTCTGTCTGGTCATAGGCACGCCTGGTGAGACCGAGCCTAGGCCCATACTCCTGCAAATCTTCGCTGTGCTTCCCTATCGCGTATTCCCAACGCTCAGTGAACCTGTCCAAAGACCGTTGGAGCCTAGCGTTGCCCGTGCTGGCTCTGACACGGCAGTAAGCCTCAACAGCTTCGGCAAGCCCTTGGACGTCGGCTATCCACTTCTCATATTCAGCCAAGTCGATTTTGACGTAATCCACAAGACGAGAATAGCCCAAGGCATAGACACGACAGAAGGTCAGCCCCTAGGGCAATCTTGCCCGATACACAGCAGAAAACACCTAGGAAAACAAACACCCCGCCAGGCGACCGAATCCACAGTATTGGGCGCAATTAAAGCCCTGCTGGCAGGCAGTGATCGTCCTCAATCTCGCGTCCGAGGCACCATGCACCGGGCACCGGGCACCCACTATTGCAAGCGCGGTGGGTTTCGCCGAAGGTTAGCGGCCCAAGACCTGCCTTGGCCGAGTCCGCCGCCAAATGCGCAAGGGCAAAGCGCTGCGGCTTCGATCTCGCCATTCTGCTACCGTGGCAGGATATTAGCCTTATCGTTAGGGAGGCATCCATGCGCGTCTTCGTCACCGGTGCTAGCGGCTGGATCGGCTCGGCGGTGGTGCCCGAACTGATCGCCGCAGGCCACACCGTCATCGGTCTAGCCCGCTCCGAATCATCGGCCCAGGCCGTGGCCGCACTCGGGGCAGTGCCCCTGCGCGGCGATCTAAGCCAGCCCGAATCGCTGCGGGCGGGAGCGGAACAGGCGGACGGGATCGTTCACCTTGCCTTTTCCAACGATTTCTCCAACATCCAACAAGGTGTTGACGAGGAGAGCCTCGCTGTGCGGACCTTCGCGGCGGTTCTCCAGGGCAGCGGCAAAGCGTTCGTCTTCGCGTCCGGAACCCCTGCTGTGCCAGGGCGACTGTCCACCGAAGACGATCCGTTTGACGTAGACGGCCCGCTCGGCGGCAGAGCGCTGAACGCACTAGCGGTACTCGCCTTGGCACGCCAGAACGTCCGATCCGCCGTTGTCCGTCTGCCCCGGTCTGTTCACGCCGCCGACGGAAGGTATGGTTTCGCATCCATGCTGATCGCGGCGGCAATGCGAACGGGAGTTTCCGGTTACGTCGGCGACGGGAGCCAGCGCTGGCCAGCCGTGCATCGACTCGATGCCGCCCGACTCTTCAGGCTGGTCCTGGAGCGCGCCACGCCTGGGACGGTCGCCCACGCCGTCGGTGACGAGGGCGACTCGATGAAGTCCCTGGCTGAAGTGATCGGCTCTCGGCTCAGCCTGCCCACCCAATCCGTCCCCGCAGAGAGCTTCGGATTCCTAGGGCACGTCTTCGCCGCCGACCAGCCCTCCTCCAGTGCCCTGACCAGGCAGCGCTTCTCCTGGCAACCCGAACACCCCAGCCTGCTGGAAGACCTCGCAACTGGCCTGTACCCATCCCGCCCCTGAAATCCGCCGCCGGTCTGGCTCGCCGGGGGTGGCAGCCTCACGCCAGCGGGTTGACGCCCAGTTGCGCGAACGCGAGCCAAGCGGTTGCGCCCACATGTGTGCGCTTTCCATAGTTCCACGGGATGTCGGTGCCGCTGACAGTGAAACCTGTGGTCACGGAATCTCGGTCGGCAGCGGTGATGGAGCCGTCCTCCTGGGCGTGGCCGTTCAGAAAGTCCAGGATTTGACGGTATTTCGCTTCATTCCCGACTTGCCTGTA
>JAIRXX010000245.1 GCA_031268065.1 Propionibacteriaceae bacterium | reverse complement strand
CTTGGCCGACAGCCGACTATTTCCCAGTGCTCGCCGGACATTCGATCAGCGAACCGGCGATAGCCCGGGAGTTGGTCGCCGCGACGGACCGCTATGCCTGATTTTGCCCCACCGCCGAGGCCGGTAAAACGCGCCCGTGTCGCGCTGGGCGGCTTTAGCGGTAGCATGTTTGCATTCATTGCGACACTGGAGGACAACTGATACCCGAGCCTGTTTCGGATACTGCGGCGGCTGTGCGCCGCGTCGCCATTCCCTCAGCCATCAACATGGTCGCCGTTTTGGGTCCGCGCGATGAGTTTCTGCATATCTTGGAGCGCCAACTCGAAGCTGACATCCATGTGCGCGGCAACGAGGTCACCTTCAGCGGCGACGCCGATGCGGTGATGCTGGCTGGCGAGGTGCTCACCGAATTGATAACAATCGTCCGCACCGGCCAGGGGTTGACCGCTGACGCCGTGGAGCGGGTGATAACGATGGCCGCCCAGCCGGACGTATCGGCAGCCGAAGTGCTGACCCAAGACATCCTCTCCACCAGGGGAAAGACGATCAGGCCGAAAACGCTCAACCAGAAACGCTATGTGGACGCGATTGACTCCCACACCGTCGTTTTCAGCATCGGTCCGGCTGGCACCGGCAAGACGTATCTGGCGATGGCCAAGGCAGTCCAGGCGTTGCAGGCCAAGCAGGTGAATCGGATCATCCTCACCCGCCCGGCCATCGAAGCCGGGGAGCGGCTGGGTTTCCTGCCTGGCACCCTGCACGACAAAGTGGACCCTTACCTGAGGCCGCTCTACGACGCCCTGCACGACATGCTCGATCCGGATTCGGTGCCCAAGCTGCTCACCTCGCAGACGATCGAGGTGGCCCCGCTGGCGTATATGCGCGGACGCACCCTCAACGACGCCTTCATCATCTTGGACGAGGCGCAGAACACGTCGATGGAGCAGATGAAGATGTTCCTCACCCGGCTCGGCTTCGGCTCCAAGATCGTAGTCACCGGAGATGTGACCCAGATCGACTTGCCCAGCGGCACCCGAAGCGGGCTGATGGCGGCTGAGGCGATACTCGACGGGGTGGCGGACATCGCCTTCTGCGCGTTGACCAGGCATGATGTGGTCCGGCACAAATTGGTGGGCAAAATCGTCGCCGCCTATGACCGTTATGAATCGACAGTGGGGAAACGCCGATGATCGAGGTGAACAACGAGTCCGGGGAGGCTGTGGACGAGGGCAGGCTGCAGAGCTTGGCCATCTTCGCCTTGGACTTGCTGCGGATACATCCGCAAGCGGAGTTATCGATTCTGCTGGTGGACGAGGCCGCAATGTCGGCATACCACGAGGAATATCTGGGCGAGCCTGGCCCGACTGACGTGCTCAGCTTCCCGATGGACGAATTGCGCACCCCGCGCGAGGGGGAAGACCCGCCGCTCGGCCTGCTCGGCGATATCGTGCTCTGCCCGAAGGTGACTGCCGCCCAGGCCGCCGAAAACGGGCGCACCCCGGACCAGGAGGCCGACTATCTTCTCATCCACGGGCTGCTCCACCTGCTCGGCCACGACCATGCTGAGCCTGTGGAGAAGAAGGCCATGTTTGACTTGAACGACCAGATCATCGCCGCCTGGGACTCGCAACGGAGCAGACGGTGACCCAGGCCGAATGGGTTGAGATAGCCATCGCCATCGCCTGTGTGGTGGTCGCGGCCATCGTGACCAGCGCCGACGCGGCTTTCGCCGCCATGTCAAAGGTGCGGGCGCAGCGTTTGGTCGATTCGGGCAAAGGCGGCGCTGCCCGATTGCTGGAAATGATGCAGAACCCGGCCCGTTTCATCAACACCTCGCTATTTCTCAGACTGCTGCTGCAGACGGCTGCCACGGTGCTGGCGGCGTTGGTTTTCTTCCAGCATTTCGCTGCCACTTGGGAGCGGATCGTTTTCCCGCTCGTGATTATGCTGCTGGTCTCCTACCTGCTGCTCGGTGTCGCGCCGCGCACCCTGGGCCGCCAGCACGCCGAGGCGCTGGCGTTGGCCATGTCGGGTCCATTGCGCGCCTTGGCGGTGGTCATCGCGCCGGTCTGCCAATTTCTGATCGTCATCGGGAATGCGATCACCCCCGGCAAAGGCTTCAGCGCCGGGCCGTTCTCATCCGAGGCTGAATTGCGCGAATTGGTGGATGTGGCCCAGGCGCGTGATCTGATCGAGGCCACCGAGCGCAAGATGATTCACTCGGTCTTCGATCTGGGCGACACCATCGTCAAAGAGGTGATGGTGCCCCGTCCGGACATGGTTTACATCGAGCGGACGAAGACGCTGCGCCAGGGCGTCTCGCTGGCGTTGCGGTCGGGGTTTAGCCGCATTCCGGTGATCGGCGCAGATGTGGACGACGTGGTTGGCGTCCTCTATTTGAAGGATGTCATCAGGCGGATGTACGACAACCCCAACGCGCAAACTTCGGAGACGGTGGACACGCTCATGCGCCCGCCCACTTTCTGCCCCGACTCCAAGCCGGTGGACGAACTCTTGCGCGAGATGCAGTTGACGCATTCGCATGTGGTGATCGTGATCGATGAATTCGGCGGCACCGCCGGGTTGGCCACCATCGAGGATGCGTTGGAGGAGATCGTTGGCGAGATTGTGGACGAGTACGACAACGAGGTTCCCCCGGTCACCGAGTTGGGGCCAGGGCGTTTCCGGGTGTCCGCCCGGCTCGGGGTGGACGAACTGGGCGAGTTGTTCGGCTTGGACGTTGACGACGCGGACGTCGAGACCGTGCTCGGGCTGATCGCCAAGACGCTGAATGCCGTTCCGATCCCAGGATCGAAGGCTGTTTGGGAAGGGATCGAATTGGTGGCAGAGCGGGGGACGGGGAGAAGGCACCAAATCAAGACGGTGCTCGCTTCCAAAGCTTCAGTTGACGACGATGAGGCCGCCGCCGTCGTGGCCGAGAAACTTACTGGGATGGCCGGATGATTCACAGTGGTTTCGCCTGCATAGTGGGGCGCCCCAACGCCGGGAAGTCCACCCTTACCAACGCGCTGGTGGGCGCGAAGGTCGCCATCGCCTCGTCCAAGCCGCAGACCACCCGCCATGCGATTCGCGGCATAGTGAACCGCCCAGACGCCCAGCTGGTCCTCATCGACACCCCCGGCCTGCATCGGCCACGCACCCTGCTCGGGCAGCGGTTGAACGATCTGGTCTACGCCAGTTGGGCCGAGGTCGATGTGATCGGCGTGTGCCTTCCCGCCAATCAGCGCGTAGGCCCCGGAGACAAATTCCTGCTCGGTGAGATAGCCAAGCTTCCCAAGCGTCCGGCTCTGGTGGCCTTGGCCACCAAATCCGATCTGGTCAGCCCCGCCCGGATGGCTGAGCACCTGCTGGCGATAGCCGCGCTGGCCGCCCCCGTTTTGCCAGCGTCTGATTCCGTCCCCCCGCTGGCTGGTTCCGTCCCCCCGCTGGCTGATTCCGGCGAGTCTGCGCCGGGTGCCGCGCTGGCTATTCCCTCCGGGTCGGAGCCGGGTGCCGCGCAGGCCGTTCCCTCCCAGTCTGCGCGTGCCGTGCCCGCATTGGAGTGGGCGGCGGTCATCCCGGTCTCGGCGCTCACCGGCGATCAGGTGGACATCGTTTCCGACGAATTGGTCAAGCTGCTTCCCGAGGGTCCGCGTTACTATCCCGATGGCGAGATCACCGACGAGCCGGATCGCACCCTGGTGGCAGAGCTGATCCGCGAAGCCGCCCTGGAGGGTGCCCGCGAGGAGTTGCCGCACTCGATCACCGTCGAGGTGGACGAAATGGGACTGCGTGAGGGCCGCTCCGAAGACCACCCGCTGCTGGACATCTACGCCTCGCTGATCGTGGAGCGCGATTCGCAAAAGGGCATCATCATCGGCCACCGTGGAGAGCGCCTGCGTGAGATTGGCGCCGCCGCCCGCCGCCAGATATCCGCCCTGATGGGTACCCCGGTCTATCTGGACTTGCATGTGAAAGTGCTAAAAGATTGGCAGCGCAACCCGAAATTCCTAAACCGCCTGGGCTTCTGAACCGGGCAGCGCCAGCGCGAATAGCCTTCAGCCCTCTCCAATGGCCCAACTGGGCTAAGGCTTTGCGCCGTTTTCCGGACAGGCCCGCTGCCCGTGCCCAGAATGTCGGCAGCCCTCGATAGACTTGCCGTCATGAGATTGCCGCCATCCACCATCGATGGGGAGGCTCCACGGGTGTTGGAGTTTTTCGCTGGCATCGGGTTGGCCCGTCTCGGCTTGGAGCAGGCTGGGTTTCGCGTGGTGTGGGCCAACGACTACGAGTTGGCCAAGCGGGAAATGTACCAGGCGAACTTCGGGGCTGGCGGAGGCGAGTTTGTCTTGGGCGATATCAGAAACGTCTGCGGAGCGGGCTTGCCCGCAGGCGCGGGGTTGGCTTGGGGGTCGTCGCCCTGCACCGATCTTTCCCTGGCCGGCGGCAGGGCGGGCTTGAGCGGTGCTGAGTCCGGCGCGTTCTGGGAGTATGCCCGCGTGCTCGGCGAGCTGGGAGACGGCAAACCCCCGGTGGCTGTCTTGGAAAACGTGACCGGCTTGGCCACCTCGCATGGGGGCGAAGATTTGGCGGCGGCGATCAGGGCGTTCAACGCTTTGGGCTACTCGGTGGATGTGCTGTCTATCGACGCCCGGCGCTTCGTGCCCCAGTCGCGGCCCCGGCTTTTCCTGGTGGGGGCGCTGAATCCTCCCACCGGATATCCGCAGACCAATTCCGAGTTGCGCCCCGACTGGCTGCAACGGGTCTTCGCGGACCCAACACTGCGCACCCACCGCGCCCAGCTGCCCGCGCCTCCCGCGCCGCTGATGGCTGGGCTGGGCCTGTGTGTGGAGGATTTGCCGCCGGGCGACGGGAGATGGTGGGATGGGCGGCGGACCGCCGCTTTCCTGGAGTCGCTGTCGGCGGTGCAACGGGCCAGGGTGGATCGGCTCAGGCTTTCCCCTGGCATTGAATACCGCACCGCCTACCGCCGCACGAGGGCGGGCAGGGCAGTGTGGGAGGTCCGTCCCGACGATATTGCCGGGTGCTTGCGGACAGCAAGGGGCGGCTCTTCCAAACAGGCGGTGGCCCTGCTGGGCAATGGCTGTTTCCATGTGCGGTGGATGACTCCGCGCGAGTACGCCACGCTGATGGGCGCGAGCCACTACAAGCTTGACACAGCCCGTGTGAATCAAAGCCTTTTCGGCTTTGGAGACGCCGTTGCCGTGCCAGTGGTCGAGTGGCTGGCCCGCCATTATCTGAAGCCCTTGCTGAGTGGCGAATGGCCGAAAACCGACAGTTCCAAACACGCCAATCCTGCGCCGCGCCGGGCGGAATCCCGTGCCCATACATCATGACTCAGAGCAAATTAGAGGCCAAGCTGCATGCATTCTTGACCGCTAATCATGTGATGACCAAAGGCTCATTGTCCCTGGTGGTCCAACTCACCGACATTATGGCGAAAAAACCTGCTCCCTGGAAATCTGACGATTTCTTGACGAAGAGCGGGGGACAAGTGGCTGGACTGGGCGGCGGGAATCTCAAACGCATCCTCGGCAAACATGGCATAACCCGGATACTCACCCAAGAGGGCGGTCGCACCAGTAGGGGCAACATGGGGCTGATGAAAGAGTATGTGGGCTTCATGAATGCCTTGAACGATCAAATCGAAGTAGACCTCAGCGCTGTGGAGGAGTTCTGGGCTGATCGGGTGGGCGATTATTTCCGCAACCAGCCATTTACCCTTCCTGCTGATGACGCCAAGACTGTTGCGGCTAATTTGGATGAACTCTTCGGCCAGGCACGCAAACGCCAGTCCGAGAATCGTGGCACGCAGTACCTGGGCACGATCCTGCAGCACCTAGTGGCAGCGAAACTCTCACTAGTCCTCCCAGAAGGCGTCTTGGAAGTTCATGGCGCATCCGTTGCCGACGGGCCGACTGAGCGCAGTGGCGATTTCATCGTGAATGATACTGTCATTCATTGCACGACGGCTCCCGGAGAACCACTCATCCGCAAATGCGAAGCGAATCTTAAAGCAGGGGCGCGTCCTGTCATCATCACTGTGTTTGAGAGGGTCCGCACAGCCTTGGATTTAGCCGTAGACGCGGGCCTTGCCGGACGTGTCGAAGTTTGGGACCTTCAGCAATTCCTCTCCACCAACATTCATGAGCTAGGCCATTTCGAGCCAGCGTCCCGCCGTGCCAAGCTGATGGAAATAATCGATAAATACAACGAGATCGTCGAAGACGTGGAAACCGATCCCAGCCTCCGCATCGAATTAGAGGCCAAGTGACGCCGAGCGATGTGCTGTCGGCGGAGACCGTCAACTGTAGCCGCACTTTAGGCCCGAGGCGTGCTGGGCCTATGCATTGGTTTGGGTCACGCAGGGCAGGCGAACCAGTCTTCGACTATTAGCCCTGGTACGCGGTTGAATTCTTTGATGTTGTTGGTGACCAGGATCATTGACCCGGACAGGGCGTGACCGGCTATCAGGGTGTCGAAGGGGCCGATTGGCGTGCCTGCCGCTGCTAAATGGCTGCGAATTAGTCCGGCTTGCAGGGCGGCGGCGTCATCGAAAGGTACGACGGTGGTGAGAGCGAGCAATTCGGTGATGGCCGCGTGGTTTCGTTCCGGGTCGTTGGAACGCTCGGCGCCGTAGACCAATTCCATGACTGAGATTGTTGACAGTACGTGGCCTGGTGGTCCATAGCTGTGTGGAGAGTCGTGTCGGGCGCCCAACGTACGGATGGCGGTGCAGGTTCCATCCCTTCGCTGAGTCCGCTGGACGCTTATTCGGTGATTGTGAATGCCGCAAATAAGGTGAAATTGTCGTAGTCGCCGGGGTGCCTGACCAATGCTGCTGTTTTGGTGATTCGGTAGTCGCCAGCGGGGAGTTTTCCGTATGCCCATTCCCAGTTCACGGTGATTTCTGCGCTCTCCAGTGCTTGCAGTGGGTAGCCAATGGCGTTGGACGCAAGCTCTCCATTGATGGGCTCGACGGCAGTCCAGCCATCGTCGGTTTTGCGCTGCACGGCGTAATCGTCGCCGTAGATGTATTCGGCATCGGTGAGATTTTTGAGCGTGACGGTCACTCCTAATGGCGAGGCCGCGCCATCTTTTACCAGCATGTCGATGGGCCACTTGCTCAAAAACTCATCTAGGTCGCCATGACGGATGTCTATGCCGCTTCCTGAGTCTTCCCAGATGTTTTCCAGAGCCGTGCTCTGGGGCTTTCCAGACGACGCTGAGTCCACAATGAGGCGGTAGCTCCCTGCTACGGGGTACACCATCGTGTAACGATTGGTGTTGGAGCTGACGTTCATGCCTTTGTACGCGGTGAAATCTTCAAAAATTAGCGCGTCGCCCTTTTTCGCCAGCGCGCGGATATCATCGAAGCTCATAGTTTTGCCGTCAGAATAAACCGGAGATTCA
The DNA here is from genome assembly GCA_031268065.1 of Propionibacteriaceae bacterium. GTDB lineage: Bacteria > Actinomycetota > Actinomycetes > Propionibacteriales > Propionibacteriaceae > Propionicimonas. The sequence goes on along the minus strand of JAIRXX010000245.1, from coordinate 7,136 downwards.
ATTTCTGGGGCTCGATCAGGTGTGCAGGCGGCGCATAATATTGCCACAAAGATAGCGGAAAGCGGTATGGCTGACTTTTTGAGGTTAAGCATTCCATCCTCCTGCTCGTATTGTATTCGCCAAAGACTAGCGAGGTGGGGCGTATGCAGAGATTGGATGCGCGTGCCAGTGGCGCGTTACCCGCCTCAGGGCAGCGGGAGTTTTTCTCCGGCGTCTAGTTGGGCTAGTTCGGCTACGCGGCGGGAGTGGCGCTCGCCTCCGGCGAAATCGGTGGACAGGAAGGCGTCTACTGTCGCTTTGGCTAGGTCTGGGCCGATAACGCGGGCGCCTAGGGCGAGCAGGTTGGCGTTGTTGTGGCTGCGGCCCAGCATGGCGGAGTATGGCTCGCTGGCCAGTGCGCAGCGTGCTCCGGGTACTTTGTTGGCCGAGATGCTGATCCCGATGCCAGACCCGCAGATCAGGATGCCGAAATCAGCCTCGCCTGCTACCACCATGCGGGCGGCATTCGATCCGTAGAGCGGATAATCGGTGCTCTGGGTCGAGTTGGTGCCCAGGTCGGTGCAAGTGTGGCCCAGGCTGGTCAAATGGTCAGCGATGATCCGCTTCAACTCGACCCCGGCATGGTCGTTCGCCAAGATGATGTGCATAGCTTTACTGTAGTCGGCTCCGCAGCGCCGAAGCGGTGTTCCAGTATGAGTGCATTGTCTCGTTCCCAAAAAACTTCGGGCGAAGCTCCAAAATTCTTCGAGCTGCTGGCATCGCCGCCACAACGGGCGTGGGCAGCTTGGCCGCCCAGGGTGTACCATTTTGCGCATGGCATGTGCGCGACTGCTGCTTCGTCGCCGCAGCGAGGCCTAGACATTCGTCAATCGGGCTTCCTCGTTGCGGAGTTTTCTCCTGCCTGATCGGTCAAATCAATCACAAACCAATCCGCGTGGAGCGCTGGGCGCACAGGCGGGAACGAACGAGGAATAACAGCTATGAACACTAAGAAGCAGCCCAAGCCGGTGCAGCAGCCATCACCGATGCCCTATCCGAGATACAAGCCATTCCAGCCGATAGCGCTGCCCGACCGCACCTGGCCGGACAACAAGATCACCAAAGCCCCGCGCTGGCTATCCACCGATCTGCGCGACGGCAACCAAGCCCTCATCGATCCGATGACGCCGGGGCGCAAGCGCCGGATGTTCGACATGCTGGTCGCTATGGGTTACAAGGAGATCGAGGTCGGTTTCCCTTCGGCCTCCCAGACCGATTACGATTTCGTCCGCCAGCTCATCGAGACCGACGCCATCCCCGCAGACGTTACGGTGACCGTGCTGACCCAGGCGCGGGAAGATTTGATCGAGCGCACCGCCCAGTCAATCGTTGGAGCGCACCGGGCCAATATCCACCTCTACAACGCCACCGCCGAGCTATTCCGCCGCCTGGTCTTCCAGATGAGCGCCGCCGAATGCGTCCAACTGGCCCGGCAAGGCACCGGGTGGGTCGTTGAATACGCGGACAAGTATCTGGGCGACGTCGAATTCGGCTATCAGTACTCCCCGGAGATTTTCACCCAGACTCCCACCGACTTCGCCGTCGAGGTCTGCAACAACGTGATGGAGGTCTGGCAGCCCAACGCGGAGCGGGAGATCATACTGAATCTGCCCGCCACCGTGGAGATGTCCACCCCCAACACCTACGCCGACCAGATCGAATACTTCATCCGGCACGTTGACAACCGCGAATTCGCGGCGATTTCGCTGCACCCGCACAACGACCGGGGCACCGCCACCGCAGCCACCGAATTGGCGCTGATGGCCGGGGCCGACCGGGTGGAGGGTTGCCTCTTCGGGCACGGCGAGCGCACTGGCAACGTCGATCTGGTCACCCTGGGGATGAACCTCTTCAGCCAGGGCATCGATCCCAAGATCGACTTCTCCGACATTGACGAGGTTCGCCGCACCGTCGAATACTGCACCAATATCAGCGTGCATCCGCGCCATCCCTACGCCGGGGATTTGGTCTACACCGCCTTCTCCGGCTCCCATCAGGACGCCATCAAGAAAGGGCTGGACGATCTGGAGCGCAAGGCGGCTGAACAGCGCAGCACAATCCACGAGGTTGATTGGGAAGCCCCCTATCTGCCGATCGATCCCTACGATGTGGGCCGCAGCTATGAAGCTGTCATCCGGGTGAATTCGCAGTCCGGCAAGGGCGGGATGGCCTACATCATGAAGTCGGAGCACAATCTCGACTTGCCGCGAAGGTTGCAGATCGAGTTCTCCCGCGTCGTCCAGAAGCGCACCGACGCCGAGGGCGGGGAAGTGCCTTCCGCCGAGTTGTGGAATATTTTCCAAGCTGAATATCTGGCGCCGAAGGCCCCGCTGGAATTGGTCAGCGTGACATCGACTTCCAACGGCAACGGCTACACCATCGCCGCAGTGGTCTTTGACCGAGGCGTTGAGCGCCAGGTCAGCGGGGAGGGGAACGGCCCGGTGTCGGCCTTCGTCGATGCGCTGTCCAGCCTCGGCTACCGGGTGCGGGTGCTCGATTACGCCGAGCATGCGCTGTCTTCGGGTGGCGACGCGGTGGCGGCGGCCTACGTGGAGACCGAAGTCGGCACCGGCGATGAGGCGCAGCAGCTCTGGGGCGTCGGCATGCACGAGTCGATCATCACCGCGTCGCTTCGGGCTGTGGTGAGCGCGATCAACCGGGCTGCCAGCTGAGGCCCGCCAGCTAATCGTTTGGCCTTGCCCCGCTCCGGCTGGGGCAAGGCACGCTGGGAAGTCTTCAGCCCAGCTTCACTGTTCGCTGCTGTTTTCCGTCTTTATCCCTGGAACTGCTTAACACCACCCACGCTCAGGTCATACCATAAGAGCGGAAAGAAGTCGAGTAGCAAATGTCGTTAACAAGTGGATAGGTAGCAGCAAAGGGAACAGGGTGGGGAATACCTCGCTCACAGCTGTCGTTATGAAGAGTGTGCAGTCTCCCCGACACGGGCGTATGCGCCCCCACAATCCAGCTGGGTTAGCCAGTTGGAAGATTTTGCTGCCGCTGTTGCTCATCTTGTCGCTATTCCAAGGACTCTTGGCGCCGCAGGCCTTCGCCGCCCCCGAACCCTCCCCTGGAGATGGCGGCTCGTCGAGCGCTTCCGCTACGCCGCCACCCTCGTCTTCCGAGGCCCCCGATCCCCAGGATTCCGCGACGGCCACCCCGGAGCCGTCTTCCAGCCCCACGGCTGCAACCCCCACTCCAAAGCCGACCTCCACTCCAGAGCCCACCCCCACTCCAGAGCCAACCCCCACTCCAGAGCCAACCTCCGCACCAGAGCCGACTTCCGCCCCTGAACCCACTCCGCTCCCAGCGCCGAGCACGGCACCCCAACCGCACTTCGGCCCGCTCAGCCTCGGCCTCATCTACGTCTCCAACGCTGGCAGCGACTCCGACGGCGACGGTTCCGCCGCCGACCCCTACGCGACTTTGAACAAAGCGTTCCAGGAGGCCGACTCCGGCGCGGTCGTCTACATCATGGACGACATCACGCTGGATTCGGAAGTGGCCGTTCCCGCTGGCGGTTCGATAACGCTCGCCAAGAGTCCAACCGCCCCTTCGGATGTGCGGCTTTTGCGCAACAAGGGGCAATTCATCCACATGCTGAATGTGCCCAGCAATTCCTATCTGACCCTTGACTCCGGAGTCATCATCGATGGCGGGAACATGGCTGGCACGCAGTCGGCGGTGGCGGTGTCTGGCACCTTCCAAATGACCGGCGGCTCCATCACCGGCAACACCACCGCTGGCGACGGCGGCGCTGTCACCGTGCTGGACGCAAACGCGGTGTTCAAGATGTCAGGCGGCGCCATCACCGGCAACACGGCAACGGGCAAAGGCAACGGCGTCTACGTCGTGGCTGGCTCGCTGCAGGTCTCAGACAGCCCGAAGATCGGCGTCACCGACTCGGAGACGCCCTGGGACAATGGCGTCTATCTGTCCAGCAACGCCGTCATCTCAATCACCGGCGATTTGGACGCTGACGCGCAGCTCCACCTAGAGGGTAAAGACGGGGCGCGGGTCGGCACCAGGGTCGCCACCAAGACCGGAACGCTCCAATCCGACGATCTGAATGCCTTCCAATGGCAGACCATCGCCTACCAGGTTGTCGAGCAGGACAACGATTGCGTCCTCGCCAGCGACGCCACAGATTTCTATGTGGCCGGAGAGGGCAGCGACCAGACTGGCGACGGCTCATTGGGCAACCCATTTGCCACCCTCACCCGGACTTTCCAAGAATTGCCGGTGGGCGGCAGCGCGACCAACAACGTGCTGCTCAAATCTGACATCACCGAGACCGCCCTGGCGACGCTCTCCGAGGGCGATGTCAAGCTCACCACCTGGAGTGAAGCGGACGACGCCCCTGCTGTGGTTGGGCGCGGCGGCTTTACCTCCTCCATCATCCAGGTGCGCGGCAGCGCAAACCTGGAGATCAGCGATGTTGAGATCAACGGCAACGGCGTCCCAAATAGCTCTTCCGCGCTCAGCGTTGAAGGCAGTTCCGCCGCCGCCAGCCTGACCGATATGACCATAACGGGCAATATCTCCGCCAGCGTCGGCGGCGGCGTCAGCCTGCTCAGCGGCGGGCAGCTCACCGTGGGCGAGGGCACCCAGATTTCTGGCAATGCCGCGCCAGCCAAGAAGGGCGGCGCCATCTACGTCTACGGAGACGGCTCTGCGCTCACCGTCAAGGGCGCTGTGGCCATCGGCAGCGCGACCGGGACAGAGGGGATCTACCTGGGCGCGAACAATGTGATCGACCTCGACGGCGATCTGCCCCCCAGCGCCTTGATCTTCATCGAGGGCAAAGCCAGCGCGGCCGTCGGGAGCATGTTGATCCAAAAGCGGAACGGCTCGGTGGTGAGCGAAACGGAGTTGGCGCAGAGCATCCGCTACCTTTACTCGGATTTCTCGATTTCCGCAGACACCGACACCGACGCCTATCGGCTCGCTGCCGGGGGAAACGCCTACTATGTCGCCAGCAATGGCAGCGACAGCAACCAGGGCACCGTCGCCGCTCCGTTCGCCACCCTGAGCAAAGCTTTCAGCATGGTGGAGGAAAACACCCCCACCACCATCGTCGTCTTGGACGACATCAACCAGGCCACTGCTGCGACGCTTGCTGGCAACCGCACTGTGCAGTTGACTTCCGCAACGCCCGGTACCAAGGTGACCCGTACCGCGAATGTGGTTATGTTCACGGTCACAGACAACGCGGCGCTCACCATCGGCCCGCTGGTGCTCGACGGCGGCGGGAGCGGGAAAAGCTCCAACATCGTGAGGCTGAACAGCACCGCATCCAAGTCCCCTTCGGTCAGCGTAGCGGGTGCCGTGCTGCGGAATGCGATCACCAGCGCGGTCTACCTAAACGTTGGCAGCACAGCAAATTCAAAAGCGCTCTTCACGCTGCGCGACGGCGAGATCACTGGCAACAGCGCGACCAACGGTGGTGCCATCTATGCCACGTCCTCCGCCACCACTTCCGAAGCGCGGGCGGTCATCGAGGGCGGGACCATCAGCGGCAACTCGACGACCAGCAATGGCGGCGCCATCTATATGACCGGTGCCACAGCGAGGCTGGAAGTGAGCGGCGGCGAGATCAGCGATAACACCATCACCAACCCCGCCTACCGTGGCAAGGCAGTCTACCTCAATACGGCAGCGGCGGGCACAATGGTGGTCAGCGGACTTCCGCAGATTGGCACCGAAGACTCCGACAATGGCGTCTACATCAATAACTCAACGAAGACGGTGGCGGCCATCACCCAGAACGGCGGGCTGGATGAAGGTGCCCGGATCAATATCGAGGGCCGGGCCGAAGCCAGCACCACAACGCCGAATCTTTTCAACTCGCCCATCGCCCGCAAAGACAGCGGCACCGTGTCTGCTGGCGAAGCTGGCGTCTACCACTGGCAGGGAAACGGGATTTACCGCGTCGCCGCGCAAACCAGCAGCAATGCCTACATCCTCGACGGGCTGAGTGTGGTGTATGTCTCCCCGGCTACTGGCGACGACGCCGCTGGCGACGGCACCAGCGAGCATCCCTTCAAAACTGTGCAGCGCGGCTTTGCCACCGCCTCCTATGCCAGCGCCTCGCTGGTGTATTTGATGGACGCCGCCACCATCGCCAGCGGGCAGCAGATGACAGTTGCAGACAGCCAAAGCATCACCCTGAGCACCGATCCGGAGGCAGCGGTAACACCGGCTACCATTACCCGAGGCTATAGCGTAGTTCTAATCACGGTGAGCGCCGGTGGAAGCCTGACGCTAAGCGACCTCATAGTGGACGGCAATAAGGCCAGCTATCCCAGTAACAACTACGCGCTAGTCAGCGTCTCAAGCTCTGCGGCGAACAAGTCCACGTCTTTCACCCTAGGCAGCGGCGGCGTTTTGCAGGGCAACCATGTTGGGACTAGTGACGGTGGCGCTATCTCTGCCACGGCTGCAGCCGAGAACAGTTCGGTCATAGTGAATGTTGCGGTTGGTGGGGAGATCTCTGGCAACGACACTGCAGGCACCGCTGCCAATCCGGGGCTTGGCGGCGGCGTCTATGTGGTCGCCTCTGGGTCGGGTTCTTCGGCCACCGTCAATGTCGCTGCTGGCGGCCAGATCAGCGGCAACGACACCACTAGCAGCGGTGGTGGTGTCTATGCGGCCAATTCTGGTTCTGGTTCGTTCGTGCTGAATGTCGCTGCTGGCGGCGAGATCAGCGGCAACACCGCTACTGGCAGCGGCGGTGGCGTTTATGCGGCCAATTCTGGTTCTGGTTCGTCCGCGTTGAATGTTGCCGCTGGCGGCCAGCTCAGCCAGAACAACGCGACCGGCAGCAGCAGCAATGGTGGTGGCGTCTATGCGACCAGCTCCGGTTCGGGTTCGTTCGCGCTAAATGTCACTGGCGGCCAGCTCAGCCAGAATTACGTCTCCGCGACCAGTTCTTCCTACGGTAATGGCGGCGGCGTCTATCTTTCCGGCACCAGCACGGCGCCCATCACAGCTTCCATGAGCAGCGGAGCCATCTCGGGCAACACCGCCAGCAAGCTGGGCGGCGGCGTTTACCTCACCGGGACTTCCAGCTCTGCACCTGTCGAGAATAGCGCCAG
>JAIRXX010000230.1 GCA_031268065.1 Propionibacteriaceae bacterium | reverse complement strand
AGACGGCCCGCTGGGCGAGTTGGCGCTGCCGCTGTTTGGCGAGCACATGGCCCACAACGCCGCCGTGGCCCTCTGCGCCGCCGAGGCGTTCCTCGGCGGAAGGCCGCTGCCTGCCGATGTCGTCGCCGAAGGCTTGGAACAGGTGCGGGCCCCGGCCCGGCTGGAGATTGTCCGCCGTTCTCCGACGATTGTGCTCGACACCTGCCACAACCCGCACGGGGCGCAGGCGGCGGTCGCGGCGCTGGCTGAAGCTTTCTCCTTCGCCCCATTGATCGGCGTGGTGGCCATGATGGGTGACAAGGATGTGGCTGGGGTATTGCGGGTTTTGGACCAGGAATTGACGCGGATTGTCGTCACTGGGATGCGCTCGAGTGACCGGGCGCTGAGCCCGCAGGCCCTTGCAGAGCAGGCGGTGGCAGAATTTGGGGCTGACCGGGTCAGCGTCGCCCCCGACATGGAGGCGGCCATCGACGAGGCCGTCCGGCTAGCCGACGACGCCGGTCCGGGAGCGGGCATCCTGATAGCCGGATCGGTTTACGCGGCGGGGGAGGCCCGTAGCCTGCTCGCGCGAAAGGATTTTTCAGATGAGTGAGCCATCGCAGCCGGGTGATCCGGGCTATTCGTTCCCCGGCATCGTGCCGGAGCCAACCCCGCCCGTTGCCGTGCCACCTCCGCCACCCCCACCGCCATCGATGCCGATGGAGCCGATGGAGCCGACGATGCCGCCACCTCCGCCGCCCGGCTATCAGCCGCTACCGCCTTCGCCCGCCTTCACCCAGCCGATGCCCACCTACCCGTATCCGTACCCGGCGCAACAGCCTCCCGCCGCGCTCTACCCGCCGCCGGGAGTACACGTCCCAGCCGGCTATTACTACGCTGGCCCGCCGCCGAAGCCCAGCCCGCTGCCAGATCAGCCCCGGGAATACCACGAGTTCTACCGGGCGCCGGCTTTTAGGGCGTGGAAGCCTTGGGTGGCCATTGTGGCCGCCACCCTCGCCATCCTCATGCTCATGGTGGTGCTGAGCTTTGTCGCCCTTGCAGCCGGGTGGATCAGTATTGACCCGGTGACGATGGAACCGGTGCTGGAAGGCGCTGCGGCGTTCAGCGTGAACAATGTTTCGCTGGCGCTGTGCATACCGGTGGTCATCGGGGCGCATGTGTTGGTCTTCCGGCAGCGGCCAGGGTGGTTGTTCTCGATTACCGGACATTTCCGCTGGGGGTTTTTCGGCAAATGCCTGCTGCTGGTCCTGCCTTTCGAATTGCTCTCGCTGGGTTATGAGATCTGGAACGGGGCTTTGGAAGGTTTGAGTTGGCGGCCAGACACCCTCTTGTTGCTGGCGGTGATCATATTGACCACTCCGCTCCAGGCGGCGGCTGAGGAACTCGCGGTTCGCGGGCTGCTGCTGCGCTGTATCGGATCGATGTTCAAATGGCGCTGGGCAGGGCTGGTGGTCGGCGGACTGGTCAGCGCGGTGGTTTTCATGTTGCTGCACGGCGCCGGGGATCTATGGCTGAATATCTACTACTTCAGCTTCGGGGCGTTGGCGGTGGTGCTGGTGTGGCGCACCGGTGGCTTGGAAGCTGCCATCGCAATGCATGTCGTACACAACCTCATCAGCGAGGCATTGCTGCCGTGGAGCAGCCTGGAGGGCATCTTCGACCGGCAAGCTGGCGTCGGCTCGCCAGAACTGCTGCTCTTCGTCGGTTTGAGTCTGGCCACCGCAGCGCTTATTGTATGGCAGGCTAGATCATTAGAGGTCCGAAACGCTGCCAGCTAAGCCGAGTGCCAAATTGCGCCGGGTTTCGTCCCTCGGGTCCAGGCGAGGCGCCGCAACTTGGGTCTGCGGGTCCGGACGCTTTGCGTGGCCCCCGGTAGATGGAAGTTGCCCGTCGCACCAGCGGCGGGACAGGCTTACAAGTGAGCAGTGGAGACGAAAGAAATGCAACGATTGGACCCAGTTGCGGGTTTGAAATGGCTTCGGGCGCAAATTCGCCCAAGAGTGGGTCGGACCCTCGTCGGCATCGATGGGGTGAATGGGGCGGGCAAGTCCGCCTTTGCAGACGAACTTGGCGAGCTGCTGCGCGAATCGGGACTGACCGTGATCCGGATTTCGCTGGACGATTACCTCAACCCGCAGTCGGTGCGCTACGCGCAGGGGCAGCGTTCGGCTAAAGGGTATTTCGAGGATTCCTACAACCAGGAACGCTTCCTCACCCATGTGCTCGAACCGCTGCGTTCGGGCGGATCGGGATGCTACCGCACCGCCGCCTATGACTTGGCTTCGGAGACCCCGGTGGCCGCACCGATGAAGGTGGCGCCCGACAACGCCGTTGTGATCATCGACGGCATGTTCCTGCACCGCAACGATTATTGGCGCAGCCCACAGGACAAAGTGTGGAATCTGTCGGCGTGGTTGGATGTGGATTTCAACGAGTCCTATCGGCGGCTGGCGGAGCGGGATGGCGTTAACCCCAATCCCTCCGATCCCTCGAATGACCGCTATTACCAGGGCCAATTGCTTTACCTGGCCAAGTGCGAACCGGGGAAGAGGGCGGATATCGTCATCGATAACGCTGCCCGCCATGAAGACGTTGACTAGCGGCGGCCAGGGATAATGGCTGCTTTGTTCGCACAGCTTGAGCCGCTGCTCGCCCAAGTCCAGAAGCCGGTCCAATACGTCGGCGGCGAGGTGAATTCCCAACTGCGGGATTTTGACGCCGCCGAAGTGCGCTGGGCGCTGTTTTTCCCCGACGCCTACGAGGTGGGGCAGCCGAACCAGGGTATGGCGATCCTTTACGAATTGCTGAACGGATGCTCCAGCGCCCCGGTGTCCGCCGCCGGGCCGGACGTCGCGGATGACTGGCTGCTCGCTGAGCGCACCTTCACCATCTGGCCCGATCTGGCGGAGTTGATGCGCGAGAACGGCATCCTGCAATTTAGCTGGGAGAGCCACCGTCCCGTGCGGGATTTCGACGTGCTCGGAGTCAGCCTTTCCACCGAACTCGGCTACACCAACCTGCTGGAGACCCTTGACCTGGCTGGCATCCCGCTGCGATCCGAGTCGCGGACCGAGGCCGACCCGCTGGTGATCGCTGGCGGGCACGCGGTGTTCAACCCGGAGCCGGTGGCTGATTTTCTTGACGCGGTGGTGCTTGGCGACGGCGAGGAGGCGGTGCTGCGCATTTCTGGGCTGATTAGAGACCACAAGCGGGAATGCGGTATGGCAACGCCCGGAAGCCGGGAGCGGTTGCTGGGTCGGCTGGCCGAGTCCGGATTGGCCTATGTGCCCGCCTTTTACGATGTCTGCTATCTGCCCGATGGCCGGATCGAGTCGGTCCGGCCCAACCGCCCAGGTGTTCCAGGGCGGGTGGCAAAACACGTCTTACTCGAATTGGACCAGTGGCGGTATCCGGTACGTCCGATAGTGCCGCTGGCCGAGACGGTGCATGAGCGTTATTCAGTGGAAATTTTTCGCGGTTGCACCCGTGGCTGCCGTTTCTGCCAGGCTGGGATGGTCACCCGGCCCGTTAGGGAGCGCGGCATCCAGACCATTGGGACGATGGTGGCCGACGGCCTCGCCGCCACCGGCCTGGCCGAAGTCGGGCTGCTCAGCCTGTCCAGCGCCGACCACACCGAGATAGCCGAGATCACCGGCCAACTCGCTGACCGCTACACCGGCACCAATGTCTCCCTGTCGCTGCCAAGCACCAGGGTGGACGCTTTCAACATCGATTTGGCCAACGAACTGTCGCGCAACGGGCGGAGGTCGGGATTGACTTTCGCCCCGGAGGGCGGCACCGACCGGATGCGGCGGGTCATCAACAAAATGGTCAGCGAAGACGATCTGATCCGCACCGTCGAAGCTGCTTTCTCCCAGGGCTGGCGGCAGGTCAAGCTCTACTTCATGTGCGGCCTGCCCACCGAGACCGACGAGGATGTGCTGGGCATAGCCGACCTCGCCTTCCGGGTCATTGAAGCTGGACGCCGCGCGGCGAACAGCCGCGACGTCCGCTGCACGATCAGCATCGGGGGATTCGTGCCCAAGCCGCACACCAGCTTTCAATGGGCCGCCCAGGCCGACGCCGAGACCGTCAACCGGCGGGTCAGGGCGCTGAAAGACAAAGTTCGCGCCGACCGCCGCTTTGGACGCGCCATCACGGTGCGTTACGCCGAGGGCGAGCCAGGCATGGTCGAGGGCCTGCTCAGCCGGGGCGACCGCCGCGTTGGAAAGGTGATAGAGAACGTCTGGCGCGGCGGTGGCCATTTCGACGGCTGGCGGGAGCATTTCTCCTATCAGCGCTGGCTGGATGCGGCCACCGCAGCTGGAATCGATTTGGATTGGTATACGATCCGCGAGCGCACCCAGGGCGAGGTTTTGCCCTGGGACCATCTGGACGTCGGCTTGGACCGGGCTTGGCTGTGGCAGGACTGGGTGGATGCCCGCGATGGCAGCGAGGTCGACGACTGCCGCTGGGCTGGCTGCTATGACTGCGGCGTCTGCCCCGACCTGGGCGTAGCGACCCAGATCGGCCCGACCAAGCGTGCGCTGCTGCCGTTGGCAGTGGCTGGCCCAGCGGGGGCGGCGAACGGTGTCTAGGCAGCCTCCGGTGCAGCAGCCGCCTCCGGCGCAGCGGATCAGACTGCGCTATTTCAAGCAGGGACCGGCGCGTTTCGCCTCGCAGCAGGATTTCGCCCGGGCTTTCGAGCGGGCGCTGCGCCGCGCCCATACCCCGATGGCCTACTCTTCCGGGTTCAGCCCGCATCCGCGAATCTCCTATTCAAATTCTGTCCCGACCGGTGTGGCCAGCCGGGCCGAATATTTGGAGATTGCTTTGGCCAGGCCAATCGATCCCGAACTTGCCCGCGCGGAGTTGAACCGGGTGTTGCCCAGGGGATTTCAGATAATGGCGGCGGTTGAGGCAGACGGCGGCGCGCTCGCTGAATCGCTGACCCACTCGCTGTGGGGCATCGAGCTTGGCGTTGCTGGGCTGGCCGAGGCCACAGCGGTGTTTCTGGCGGCGGACGAGGTGATCGTGCGGCGGATGGGGAAGTCCGGGGTGCGCGAATTCAACGTCCGGGAAACAGTCGTCGCGCTGGAGGCCGAATCCGGCGCCGCGCTGTTGCGGGCGGTGACCGGGCCAGGCAAGATCGTGGCGCGGCCCAGCGACGTGCTGGCTGGCCTGTGCGCGGTGAGTCCGGCTTTGGCCATCCCAGGCGTGCCGCTGGCGACGCGGCTGGCCCAGGGCAGCTGGGTGGACGGTCAAGTTCATGACCTTTTCGGCCCCAGCGAATCACTTGGCTGAATGGCACTTGGGCGACGTTCGGCGCTGGTCTTCGCACGGCGCGGGCGGGTGCAAATGCAGGAATTGTTGTCAAGTTGTGACATACTGGGCCAGAGAGCTTGGAAACAAGCCCTTGAGTCTTCGGGCTGAGGTGACAGTTCAGCCGTGGCTAGTCCTCACCGCGACGAGGTTTCGACCGCGGGGGTGGCCAATGATGACTGATGCTGAGACTTGACGTCTATTGCAGGTGTACCTGCGGCAGACGATACCCGCGACGTTAGCGTGTCGCATGAAGGAGAGCTACATGCTCGATTCTGTTGAACCCATCCAAGAAGAATCAACAACGCCCAAGCGCCGCCGCAGTGCCACCCGGCAAGCCGGTCCTCCGGCGCCGCTGGCCCCGGCGGTCGAAGCGCCCGAGGCGCAGCCGACGGCCAAACCAACCAGAACCAGGCGCAAGGCGGCAGCCCCGCCAGCGGAAACCGTTGCCGCGCAAGCTGCTGTGGAAGCTGCGCCTGCGGAAACTGCTATTGCCGAGGCTGCTGCCACACAGGCCGTTGTCGAAAAGGCGAAACCGGTGCGCAGGCGGAGGTCCACCGCCGCTGTGGCCCAAACTCCAGACGAGGCTACTGCCGAGATTGCCGCTGCGGTGGCGGCTGAGCCTGAACCTGAGCCTGAGCCAGCACCGGCCCAGCGTCCAAAACGAACGCGCCGCCCAGCCAAGGATTCCATCGCTGAGGCCGTTGCCGAGTTGGAGGCGCAGGTGACCCCAACCCGGCGCCGCACCCGGAAGGCGGCGGTGTCGGTAGACGCATTGCCAACGCTGGAGCAGCAGACGTCTGAGGCTGAACCTGCTGTTGCCCCCGCGCCGAAACGGACCACGCGCAAAGCCAAAGTAGAGGCATTCGGCTTGGTGGCCGAGTCTCCAGATCAAGTTTTGGAATCGCTGGCCGCCGCCATCGGAGCGCCGGAGGAGCCAGTTGACCCCGACGCGGAGCCGACCGACGAGGCTGAGCCGGTGGAAGTGGCCGAAGACGAGGACTCAGACGAGCACCGTCGCCGTCGCCGCCGCCGGGGTGGCCGTCGCCGCCGCCGGGGCGCTGAAGCTGACTCCGACGCGGATTTAGAAGCTGAGGCTGATCCCGCCGCCGCAGAGGCTGGCAGCGAGGAAGTTGCGGCAGATTCAGGTTCGCGCCGTCGCCGTCGCCGCCGTCGCCGGGGCGAGGAGATCGTTGGGGCGGATGACGATCCCAGCGAGGTGAGCATTCGGGTGCGCGATCCCCGGCCTGCCCACGCCAGCGCCGCTGGAGAAGTGACCGGCATCGAGGGTTCCACCCGGATGGAGGCGAAGAAACAGCGCCGCCGCGAGGGCCGGGCAGCTGGACGCAGGCGGGCACCGATCCTTTCCGAGAGCGAATTCCTCGCCAGGCGCGAGTCGGTGGATCGGAAGATGCTGATCCGCCAGGCCGAATCCTATTCGCAGATCGCGGTCTTGGAAGACGGCGTTCTAGTCGAACATTATGTTGATCGGGCCTCAGCCGCGTCGATGATCGGGAATATCTACCTGGGCCGGGTGCAGAACGTGCTGCCTTCAATGGAGGCGGCGTTTATCGACATTGGCCGGGGCCGCAACGCCGTGCTCTACGCTGGCGAAGTGGACTGGGACTCCTTCGGCGTCGCCGGTGAGGAGAAAAAGGTCGAGAAAGTGTTCAAGTCCGGCCAGGCGGTGTTGGTCCAAGTCAGCAAAGACCCGGTAGGCGCCAAGGGCGCACGGCTCACCTCGCACATCTCCATCCCAGGACGCTACGTCGTCTACTCGCCGGGCGGGCAGCTGTCCGGCATTTCCCGCAAGTTGCCCGAGCCGGAACGCCGCCGCCTCAAGGACATTCTGGACGCGCTGATCGAGCCAGAAGCTTCGGTCATCATCCGCACCGCCGCCGAGGGCGTCGTTGAAGAAGAATTGGTCCGCGACGTCAACCGGCTGAAGGCGCAGTGGGAAGTCATCTCCGGCAAAGCCGCCCAGCTTTCCGCGCCGAAGCTGCTCTACACCGAGCCAGAGCTGACCGTGCGGATCGTCCGGGATTTGTTCACCGAAGACTTCCGCTCACTGGTGGTGGACGGAAACGGCGACGCCAACGACGCCTGGGACACGATGGAAGCCTATGTGGCCCACGTCGCCCCCCAGTTGGCCGACCGGCTGCAGCGCTGGGACCATGCCGAGTCGGGAGACTTGTTCGACCATTACCGGGTGCAGGAACAAGTGGCCAAGGCTTTGGAGCGCAAAGTCTTCCTGCCTTCGGGTGGGTCATTGATCATCGACCGCACCGAGGCGATGACTGTCGTAGACGTCAACACCGGCAAATTCACCGGCTCACAGGGCAACTTGGAGGCCACGGTGACCGCGAACAACCTGGAGGCCGCCGAGGAAATCGTGCGGCAGCTCAGATTGCGCGACATCGGCGGGATCATCGTGGTCGATTTCATCGACATGGTGCTGCCCAGCAACCGCGAATTGCTCTTGCGGCGGCTGGTCGAATGCCTGAGCCGGGACCGCACCCGGCACCAGGTGGCCGAAGTGACGTCGCTGGGCTTGGTCCAGCTCACCCGCAAGAAGATCGGCACCGGTCTGGCGGAGGCTTTCACCGTGCCTTGTGAGACCTGCCACGGGCGGGGCTACCACACCCACGACGTTCCGGTAGCCAGCCAGGCGCCGGCTGACGGCGGGGATAGGGAGCAGCGCAGGCGCAGCCACTCGAAGCCCAAGCTGAAGACGGAGAAGAAGGACAAGCCCAAGCGCGACAAGCGCTCCGGCGCCGACGCGGAGGCCGTATCCGGCTGAGCGACAGCTGAATCGCTGAGATGCCATTCGCGCAAGCCTGGCATTTTGGAACCGGCTGGTTCCCCAGACGCAGGAACCCGGGCTTTGCGGCCCGGGTTCCTTTGTTAGGTAGCGCCTAGCACTCGGGTTGGCTAACTTCCGATGGGTTTGGCGATGGTGTTAAACAGGCGGACTACTTGATCGTA
>JAIRXX010000204.1 GCA_031268065.1 Propionibacteriaceae bacterium | reverse complement strand
CCTACCTGCCCGAAGAGAACGAATTGATCGAATCAGAGGCGCTGAAGAACGACGCCGCCGACAATCTGCGCCTCGACGGCCCCGGCCCGATCCAGCCCGCGCTGATCGAACCCACCCACCAGGCCAGGTTTGCGGCGGCCACTTCCACCGCCGATGTGCTTGCGAATATCACCGGGGTGAAGGTGGACGCCCCGCTTTGCATGACCTGCGGCACCAAGATGCGCCCATCCGGCTCCTGCTACGTCTGCGAAGGCTGCGGCTCCACCAGCGGCTGCAGCTAGCAAGCCCCGCACGCGGGTTTCGCCCAAAGTTTTAACGGGCGAGACCGCGCGGGCGTGCGAGCCACCGGGCAGGCATGGCTGGGCTTGGGAGATCAAGCCGACTGTTCGCCAGCTACCTCTTCGTGATTGCGCAGACGGCGGCGGGGGCGCTTCTTCCGCTCTCCCGAGCGGTCGGCGCGCGGCTGGGACTGCTGCGTTTGCTCGCGCGGTCTGGCGTCCCGCGACTTCTGCTCACGCGGTTTGGGATCACGGGGCGTCGGCTCGCGCAGCCAACTTTTCACCCCTTCGGGGATGCCCAAATCGGCGCGCAAATTCTCAGAGTTGGAATAGGTCTCCAGCGGCTCTGGAAGGTTGAGGTCGAGAGCCTTGTTAATCAACTTCCACCGGGTGACATCGGCCCAGTCAACCAGCGTCACCGCAACGCCCTTGGCGCCGGCCCGGCCTGTCCTCCCGATCCGGTGGACGTAAGTCAACTCATTGTCGGGGCACTCGTAATTGATCACATGGGTGACATCGTCAATGTCGATTCCGCGCGCGGCCACGTCGGTGGCAACCAAGACGTCGGCACGCCCGTCGCGGAAACGCTGCAGCGCCTTTTCGCGGACAACCTGGGACAAATCCCCGTGAATCGTGGTCGCCTGGAAACCGCCATCGCGCAATTCGTCGCTGAGCCGTTGGGCGGAACGCTTGGTGCGGGTGAAGATGATCGTGCGCCCCCGGCCCTCGGCCTGCAAAATCTTGCCGACCAAGGCGGGCTTGTCCAGGTCATGGGCCTGGTAGACGTATTGGGCGGTGTCGGGCACCGTCAAATGCGAGTCGCGGGTCTCAGCCCGCACATTGACCGCCTGGTTCAAATGGGTGCGGGCCAGGGAGACGATTGCCGCTGGCATGGTCGCGGAGAAGAGCATCGTCTGCCTTGATTTCGGCGTCCGGGCAATCAGCGACTCGACGTCGGGCAAGAAGCCCAGGTCGAGCATCTCGTCCGCTTCGTCCAACACCAGCACCTTCACATTGGAGAGCACCAGCGAGCGGCGCTGCACCAGATCGAGCAGGCGGCCCGGAGTGCCGACCACCACGTCAACGCCATCGGCCAACATGTCGAGCTGCGGCTCGTAGCCGACCCCGCCATAGACAGTGAGAATACGGGCCTTGCGCACCGCCGAGGCCTCAATCAGGTCTTTGGTCACCTGCAGCGCCAATTCACGGGTGGGGCACATCACCAGAGCCTGCGGCGGCCCTTCGGTATGGTCCGCGTCGGCGGGCACAGTGATCCGCTGCAGCAGCGAAACGCCGAAAGCCAGCGTCTTGCCGGTGCCGGTGCGCGCCTGACCGATCAGATCGGTGCCGGCGATGGCTATCGGTATCGCCAGCGACTGGATCGGGAATGGCTCGGTGATCCCAGACTGGGCGAGCGCTTCGACTATCGGAGGAATCACCCCGAGGTCGGCAAAACTTCGCTGCTCGCTCACTGCGCCGCCCCGAATCCGACCTTGCGGGCGTTCTCTTTGCCCAATTCCAAATAGGCGATCTTCGCGGCTGGGATGATCACCTTGCGCCCGTTCTCGTCCTTGAGCAGCAAGACGCTTGCCTCAGTTATTGCTTTGAGCACAGCTTTTTCGATCTCGTCGGCTGTCTGCTTTGACTCCAAAGTCAATTCGCGGGCAGTCTGCTGAATTCCCACCTTGATTTCCACTGAACCTCCTCTAGCCCCAACGATTTTCCTCATTCGCTGTGACCGCTACGATACTTTGGCTACCTGCATTCTCGCTGCTGCGAAACTGCGGTAGCCCACCCGCCTAGTTGGACGGATTGCTCACTTGCCGAATGCCTGCACCTCATCAGGAGTGGCCCGACGAATGACGATCCTAGTCCAAGCGCCTAAATATATGCGCTGGTCGAGTGACAATTCGACTCTGCCACGCGGAATCGGCATAGATGGCAGCGGTCCGTTGGCAGGACCGACGAAAGTGCCGTTGGCGGAGTCGAGGTCTTCAATCCACCAGCGGGCGCCGTCGGTGCTCAACATGGCATGGCGGCGGCTGCAGCCGGTGTCGAGGTCGCAGTCAATCTCCGGGTAAGTCTGTTTGGACGCCGAAGCCCGCCCGATTAGGTTGCCCTGCTTCAGCAACGGCACGATGTCGGGCAGCCCAGGGGAGGGCAGCGGATCGGGGGAACCTTCCAATTCGTACCAGTCGGGATCGATCCACAACTCGGCGACCCATTCCAGCGGCACTTGTTCGTCGGCGGCTGGTTGGTCAACTGCCGGCTCCGCCTCGGCCAGAACCGCGCCGAACCCCGCTTGCCCATCGTCGGGCGGGTTGTCGGCCTGGTAAGCCTGGATGGCTTGGGCCAGGGCAGCCGCCTCGTCGGCGGCGCTCAATGGAGCGCTTGCGGCTTGGTCCGGCTCTGGTGCCGCGCCCGGCTCGGGAACTGCGGAATAGGAATCGAAATCCGCCAGCGAAACCAGATTCGCCGCCCAGGGATTCTCTGGAACCTGGCCAGTCATGAAGTCGTAGCCACAGGATTCGCAGAAAAGGGCCTGCGGGACGTTCAAGGTGTGGCAATTGGGGCAGACAACAGTTTTCGCGGCCACCGTTGGGAGCGGGGCAGCAGCCGGGTCTAGCACGGCGCCGCAGATGTCGCAGAAGTCCTGCGCCTGAGATTGGTGT
>JAIRXX010000201.1 GCA_031268065.1 Propionibacteriaceae bacterium | reverse complement strand
AAATGACTACTTTGTCTGCTTCAATGAGGCGTACACTGGCAGCATGCTGATTCGTTTTGAGGTTTTCAACCACCGCTCAATCAAGGATCCGGTGGAGTTGTCCCTGGTAGCGGTAGATGACGGAAGAGCTGAGGCTCGCGCCGCGCCGCTCGTGGGAGTTAGCTTGCTGACGGTTGCCGCTATTTATGGTCCGAACGCATCGGGCAAGTCGAATCTGCTCGACGCGCTCTCGTGGCTTAGAGATGCGGTCGCATCCTCGATAATGGTCGCGGAGTACGAAATCCCACTGGATCCGTTTGCCTTGGATGGGCGTGCGGTGAAGTCGACCGGGTTCGAGTTAGAGATGTTGATAGCAGGCGTCAGGTTTGAATACGTCCTTGAACTTGAGCCAGAAAGTGTGATCTACGAGGGCCTGTTCCATTATCCAGAGAAGAAGCGTCGCCGCATCTTCGAGCGAGATTCAGAGGGGCTTAAACTTCAGCGGGGTTTGGGGGCGCTATCGGGGACTAGAGAGTTGCTGACAGATCGGACGCTTGCGTTGACGGCTGCCAGAAGGTTCGATGCGCCACTGGTGCGACGCTTCGCGGAGGCGGTTCAGCGAATTCAGCCGCTTGGGCAAACGATCCGAAGGAGTCGCAGACAATACGCGGGGCACGTTTCGTTTTCTTCGCGCTACGAAGGTCGGTCCACCAGGCAGCTGCTGGAAGAGCGATCAGCCCCCACGCTTTTCGATCTCGGCAATGACGATGTGGCGATGGAGCTGAGACCTGAGCAGGCGTTGGCCATGTTGCGCATGGCTGATTTGGGTATTTCTGATGTCATTTTCGAGGAAGATGAGAACCGCTTCCGAAAAGGAGTGATGAGGGCTGAGCCCAGAATGTTTCTTCTCCATGACACTGATACTCCGGGATACCCAGTGCCGCTGGACTTCGCTGACGAATCAGTGGGTACCAAGACATGGTTCAACCTTGTCGGGCCGGTTCTTCACGCACTGGCCGATGGCTCTGTCATCCTATTTGACGAGTTGGATGCGAGCCTTCATCCGACCTTATCAGCGGAGTTGATTCGGTTGTTTCACAGTCCGGTGGAAAACCCTTTCGGAGCACAGCTGATCTTTACGTCCCACGACACCAGCCTGCTCAATCACCTTAACCGTGACGAGGTTTGGCTGACAGAAAAACGCAGCGACGGCTCGACTCGGTTGGGGTCGTTAGCTGAATTTGCCGGCGAGCGAGTTCGTAAGTCGCAAAATCTTGAATCCGCATACTTGCAGGGAAGATTTGGGGCGTTGCCTCAAGTTGATCAGTACGAGTTCTTGCGCGCCTTCGGGCTGGTGGGGTGAGCGGTGACCAAACGTCGTGGCGGAAGACCGCTGAAGAGAAAAGTGGGACAACGCCCTGAGTTGCGGACGTTGGTTGTGTTCTGCGAGGGAAAGATCTCTGAGCCGAACTACATCAATGCGCTTATACGCATCCCTGAGGTTGCCGACCGATTCTTCGTTCGAATCGCCACTGAGCACGGTGTGCCACTCACCTTGGTCGAGAAAGCCATTGCCCGTGCCAAGGGTGAGGAGGTGGACGAATGCTGGATGCCAGGCATGAAAACAACGGCACCGCATTCCCAGACAACAATCCATCATCGGGCATGAGTGAGTTCTTACATGCGTTGGGTGCTGATGAAGTGCAGGGATAGCCGATAGCCAAGTTGGCATTGGGGCGCTACGTCTGTTTTGCCGAGTTGGAGCATGTCGGGGACTTGGATGTTTGCGCTTTGGTAGCGAAGTGGTCAGTCGTTGCCAGGATCGGAGCTCGCCGGACTTGTCGGCAGGTGTCAGCTTGAACGGTGGGATTCAGCTTGGCTGGAGGTGCGCAACGGAACAGCGGGTAAGCTTGGCGGGGGATTGGCTGTGGGGGCGCTGTGCATGGTGGCCGACCTGGTTGGGCATCATGCGGCACGCTGGAAGAGTGGTGTTGAGGTGATTGTGATCGAATCGTTGCAAAGGGTAAAAGGCCTAGTCAGGGCTGGTTTGCTGGCTGGTGCCGCCAGGTAGGCGTAATGACAGCTAGTGAATATGTATTGACAAATTATGTCGGATTGGGCAGGCTTTGTCCTGCTATCGTCTCAAGTAAGCAAGATGAGGAAAACGGCAAGGGAGCTGGAATGACGGTTACAAGCCTGGAGGTGGATGCAACCCGGTCGAAAGCTGGGGACGTGTTGCTGGAGGCTCGCCGGATCACCAAGGTTTTCCCCGGCGTGAAAGCGCTGGAGAACGTGGATTTCGTGCTGCGTGCGGGACAGGTCCACGCGCTGTGCGGGGAGAACGGCGCGGGCAAGTCGACGTTGATGAAGATCATCGCCGGTCTATACCAGCCTGATGGCGGCGAGTTGCTGCTCGGCGGCAAGCCGACGACGATCTCCAACCCGCTCCAGGCCCACCAACTGGGCATCAGCGTCATCCACCAGGAATTCTTCCTGATGAACCACCTCAGCGTTGCGCAGAACATCTTCATCGGGCGCGAGCCGAAAGTTTTCGGCGGGCTGACCGACGACCGTAGCTTGAACGCGAAGGCGCAGGAATTGCTTGACCGGCTCGGGGTGCCTATCGACCCGCGCACCCAGGTCGGGCGGCTGAGTGTGGCGGCCCAGCAGATGGTCGAAATCGCCAAAGCGCTGTCATTCGATTCACACATCTTGATCATGGACGAGCCAACTGCCGCCCTGACCGCTGCCGAAGTGCAGACCCTGTTCCGAATCATCCGCAACTTCCGCACCGAGAAGACCGCCGTCGTCTACATCTCGCACCGGATGGAGGAGATCAAGGAAATCTGCGATCAGATCACTGTGCTGCGTGACGGCCAATTCGTGGACAGCAAGCCCGCCGCCGAGTTGGAGATCAGCGACGTGATTCAGTTGATGGTCGGGCGCAAACTCCAAGCTGGGTTGCGCCCCGAGCCGAAGGCGAAGACCGAACCGGTGCTCGAAGTCGAAGGGCTGTCCACTGCGGCGCTGTTGAAAAATGTCAGTTTCGAGTTGCGCAAGGGCGAAATTCTCGGTTTCGCCGGGCTGATGGGCGCTGGCCGCACCGAGACGGCGCGGGCGCTGGTGGGCGCCGATCCCAAAACCGCCGGGACCGTCAAGGCGTTCGGCAAAGTGGCCAATATCGACAAACCGGCAGACGCCGTGCGGATGGGAATCGGCTACCTGTCCGAGGACCGCAAACGCTTCGGCCTGATCCTGGGACAGAGCGTCACCGCCAATATCGCGCTGACCTCGCTGCCGAGATTCTTGAAGTTTGGTTTGCTGGACGATGCCAAAATGGCCGAGGCCGCCCGGCGGCATGTGCAGGCATTGGACATCAAAACTCCAAGTGTGCGCCAAATCTTGCGCAACCTCTCCGGCGGAAATATGCAGAAAGTCGTCCTCGCCAAATGGCTGGAGCGCGACTGCGACATCCTGATCTTTGACGAGCCGACCCGAGGCATCGACGTGGGTGCCAAACAGGAAATCTACGACCTGCTGAAACGGCTGGCCGACAGCGGGAAGTCGATCATCATGATCTCCTCCGAATTGGAGGAGGTGCTGCGTATGTCTGATCGGATCGTGGTGATGTGCGATGGCCGGATCACCGGCGTTATGGAAAATGCGGCGGCCACAAGTGAGAACATCATGGAATTGGCAACTCAATTCAGGAATCCAGAAAGCGAGGAGAGCGCGTGACTCAGGTTCAAGTCTCCAATATGGAGGTTGTTGAGAAGAAGGGAATCATTCCCGAACGGTATCGCGGGTTCATCCAGCAAGGAATGGTCCTGATCACCCTGGTGCTGCTGGCCGTATTCTTCTCGTTCATGCGCCCGAGCTTCATCAGCTGGGACAATATCTCGCAGCTATTGCTCGCCTCGGTGGTGACGGCGATTCAAGCGATCGGGCTCACCTTCGTCATCGCCACTGGCGGCATCGATCTGACCCCAGGCATGGGCATGGCGGCGACCTCTGTCATCGCCGGACTGCTGATGTCGAGTTTCGGCCTGCCGATCTGGGTGGGTGTGCTCGGCGGCGTCCTCGCCGGGGCGCTGCTCGGCCTGATCAACGGCACGCTGATCGCCTATGTGAAGATGCAGCCGATGATCGCCACCTTGGCGATGATGATGGTCTGTTGGGGCGCTGGCCTGGTGCTAGCCGGAGGCAAGACGGTCTCACTGCGCGATGTGGGCGGATACAACGCCATCGCTATGGGCGAGCCATTCATCCCCGGCTTGAAGAACGCCGTGCTAATCCTGCTGCTGTTGGCGATCATCGCCGGTGTGGTGATGAATAAGACCGTGGTCGGGCGTTACGCGCTCGCCATCGGCTCCAACAAGGAGGCAACCAGGATTTCCGGCATCAACACCCCGCGTTGGGAAGTGTTGGCATATGTGATCTGCGGCGCTTTCACCGGCATTTCTGGAATCCTGATGTCTTCCCGCCTTTCTTCAGCCAACCCCACACTGGGCCAAGGCTATGAAATGTACGCGATCGCGGCAGCGGTCATCGGCGGCACCTCGCTGCGCGGTGGCCGGGCCTCTGTTTTCGGTGCGGTTATCGGAGCCGTCACCATTCAGACCATTTTCAATGGTCTGACAGTTATGGGTGTCCAGGACCAGTGGCAGAAAGTGGTCTTGGGCATCGTCGTGTTGGTTGCCGTCTTCGTCGATATCATGCGGCGCGGCGGCAAGGAGGAGTAACCCCCCGCGAACGTCGGCCTGCCAGTTCGGCGTTCGTCCCCTCAAACCCAGTCAGAATCACTAACAAGGAGACCCTTATGACGAAATTTGTCAAAATAGCGGCTGCCGTGGCAGCGGCGTGTACCCTAGCGGCGTGTGGTGGCACGCCCTCGCCATCCGCCAATCCCGACCAGCCGGGCGGCGACGCCCCCAGCAGCACGCTGAAGATCGCCCTCATCGCCAAAGCAAATGCCTCCGACTATTGGACCGCTGTGAAAGACGGCGCCATGAAGGCTGGCGCGGAACTGGGTGTGGAAGTGACCTTCCTCGGC
>JAIRXX010000146.1 GCA_031268065.1 Propionibacteriaceae bacterium | reverse complement strand
TGTTCGTCATTTGGGTTGGCGGCGAGCCGGATGCGCAGGTTGTTCGCAGTTTGTACCTGTTGCGGGCTGGGGGTTTTGATGCCGCGTTTGAGAAGGCGGTGGCTAGGGCGCGGGAGGATGAGGGGGAAGGAGCGGATTCGGATGGGCGTGCGGTGAGTTGGCTTCTGGCGGAGATAGAGACTCTGGATTGTTTGGATCGCCGTATGGGGGATGGCCGGGAGGTCTATTTTGAGCCGGGCGGGTATCGTCCGGTGTCTGATTTTGTTTTCCCGTTGCGGCCTGAGTTGTCGAAGCCGGTTCGGGCGGGGCTATGAAGTTGCCTGATTTCACTTGCGTAGGTGGGGCTGTTGACTCCCAGGGATGAGCTTTTGCAGGCGTCGGTGGGCGGTGGGGATGGGCTGCCTTGGGCTTTGGTGAGTTTGGTTTACCTGGGTGAGGTGCGTTGTTCTAGGACGTGACTGTGAAGCATAAGATTGCGAAACCATTGACGAACGAAGTTAAAGATTGGTTGGTGGCCAATGGGTGGACGTTGCCCTCTTGACCTCGAGAGGCTGCGTGCTTGGGTGGAGGACCAGTTGGGTCCCCTGCCAGGGCACGACACTAGTCTTCCTTTTGCGTGCGAGCATTGGGATTACATTGATCCCGGCTGGCAGATGCCTTGGTGGGCGGCTCGCGGGCGTGTGCCCCATTGGGTTCCGTATTGGATCGCGCCTGGTCGGAGGGCGAAGGTACCTGGCTACAGTTTTGGTGATGCGGTGGCTGTGTTCTTGGCGGTGAGAGGGTTTGTTCCCGACAAGTGGCCAGGAGTCATCGACGTCACGGTGCCGTTGGGTGATTCGGACGGTCTGGTCACCTCGGCGCCGAAGCTGTCCGAGGTGGTTTCCGATTGGTCCGAACCGCCCAACGTCTATCTGTTCCCCCCGTCGAGCCTTGCCCGGTTGTTCATCGGGAATGGTGAGGAGATGTGCGAGTCTGGGTATTTGGAGTTGCCCCCGGAGTTGAGGGATGGCAAGGCTAATGTTGTGTTCCGGTCGCACCAGGGGGTAGATTCCCGGCGCATGTCGTTGGGGGAGTGCGTCAGTTTTATTCACATCTTGGGTCTCGCTTCTGAGGGTAGTGGCAGTATCTGCGTCGATCTGGACGGCCCGGAAGATTAGCGGTGGTTTCCGGTTAGGGAGGGTGCTTGCTGTGGATGACGGGAATGTTCTGCGGGTGTCGGTTTCGGAGTTGATGGCTAGGTTGCGGTGGAGCCTGATAAGGCTTGACCCGTTGGTTGACAAGATGTGTTGGTATGCGGTGGATGGGCATCATGACGCTTGGGACCAACTTATAAAGGCGTGTTTCGACGCTATTGTCCGCCAGCCTGTCGAGTCTATTGTGGGACGTCCGTATACGGAGTTCGGGCTTCCCGTGTTCGGGATGCCGTTGAGTGATCCGGGGCGGTATTCCTGGATTTGCCCGGCTTTGGCTGTGGGTCGGCAGGTTGTGTGGGGTGTCGAGCCGTGGTTGAGGCGTGCGGAGGCGTTTAATGTCGCGGTGGTCGGGGACGGCGGGCTGGTTTTCGAGCGCACTGTGCCGTGGGGTTACGATGACGAGTTCGTGTTGGTCAGGCGTGGTCCTGGTGTGCCTGATCTGGTGGTTTCCGAGATAGTGTCGGATGACTGATCGTGTTGGGCGTCAGGGATGGTGTTTTGCGGGCGTTGGAGCGCGACCCGCAGGGGTTTTTGTTGGAGTGGTTGCGCTGGTTGCATGTTTCGGCGCGGGGTTTTTATTTGTCGGCTGGCGGCGACCCGGATGTTTCCAGGTTGAAGTTGGAGGCGTTCAACGACGTCTGCCTGATTTTTGCCGAGCAGCTTCGCTGGCTGGGCAGGGGGCGGTTGGCGTTCCATCCGCTCCGCAACTTTTTGGACATTCTGGATGATCGCGGCGCCGAGGTCAAAGACCACATCTGGCAGAGCGCCCAGACAGCTTTGGAGCATTCGCGCGCGGCTGCCGCCGAACCGCCAGACGACGGCCTGGCAGACCTGCGATAAGGACTTATCGGTTGGGCGGTGTGTGCGTTGAACCTCAGGGATGAGTTGTTGCAGGCGTTGGCACGGGCGACAGCCAGGGGAGCATCCACTTGGAGCACGGTGATCTCGTAGCCGTTTGCCGAGAGTTCCTCGCAAAGGTCCAGCGCTGCTGGGACTCGAGTGAGCGTGCCATCGAGGACAAGGTTCGCCCCTTGGTCTATCGCCGCCATTCGTGCGCGGCGAGCCATCTTCCAAGTTTCGGCATTCAGCAGCGCGGCCAACTCCAACGGGTCGAAGACCTCTCCCCCGCTTTCGAGCGCCTTGACTTCGGGCGGCTTGATGAACGACTCGTAGCTGCCGTCTGCCAAGGCAGCACGCAGCAACGGCTCCTTGTAGGAGTCCGGGTCGGACCATAGCAGGCCGGTCAAGTCGACCTGGAGTCGCGCGAGGACCGCGCGCGCCACAGATGTCTTCCCCGCGCCTGACGGACCTGCCAGCACAAACGCCCTCCGGCCCCCAACCAGGTCGCCCATACCCGCGTCGATGATTGCCTGCTCGAACGCGCGTCGATCCTCCCGCGCTGCGGCCCCTGACCTGAACCACTCACGGTTCTTCACAGTGGCGTGTGGCGATCCGCTGCTGATGACCCCTGTCGCGCACAACCGTTCTAGAGTGGCGGCATGGTCAGCCGTACAGATGCTCATTCATCTCCGCTATTGCCTCGTACATCTCAGCGTCGATCAGGCCGATGTCGGCGACATACTCAACATCGACCCAGGTGCCGGGGGTGTTGAGCCAGTCGTCCTCCACGGGGGCCTGGTATTCCCAGCGTCCCAGTTGGCCGATGGTGTCCTCGCGGGTCAACAGGCCAGCGGCATACCGCTCCGCTATTTCGCGGGCGTCTGCCCCGGAGAAGCCCTCGCGCTTGTCGGGCACCTTCTCCGCGCTTTTAACCAAGCCAGCCACAGCGGGCTGGGATACCCCCAGGCCAGCGGCAACCTCTCGCTGGGTCATCACCTGTGTCAGCCACTTCACCAAGCGCAGGTAATCTGTATGAGCGAGCCGCTCCCTCAATCGCTGCCGCCGCGCCTCTGCGACCGCTTCACGGGTGGCCAATGCCAGCCCGCCCTGCTCAATAGTGGTTGTTGCCACGATTCCCCCATTCCTTGATAAGCCACCTTATCTGCAATAGGCCGGGTTATCAAGCTGGGCTTCCCGCATCAGCTAGCTGGGCTTGCGCCAATCTGTGTAGGCGTCTACGACGTCTTTGGTGTCGCCGTCCATCATGATCGTGCCTTTGTTGATCCAGATGGTGCGCGAACAGGTGTCGAGGATGGAATTCATCCGGTGCGAGACCAGGAAAATCGTACCGGCGTTGTCCCTAATCTCCTTGATACGGTTTTCGCTGCGGGTGCGGAACCGGGCGTCACCGACGTTCAACGCCTCGTCTATGATCAAAATCTCATGCTGCTGCACCGTCGCAATGGCGAATTTCAGCCTCGCCTGCATCCCGGAGGAATAGGTGCGCATCGGAAGATCGATGAATTCTTCCAATTCGGCGAAATCTACGATCTCGTCGCGGCGCCCCATGACCTCTTGGCGGGTCATGCCGAGCGCCAGCCCGCCCAAGATGATGTTGTTGTCCCCGGAAAGATCGGGGATCAGCGCAGCGCCGACGCCGAGCAGATTCGGCCTGGTCTGCGCGTAAACCGCCCCAGCGGCAGGGGTGAGCAGCCCGGTTATCGCCCGCATCAAGGTGGACTTGCCCGAACCGTTGGCGCCGATGACCCCGATCGACTCATTCTGGTAGGCGACCAGCGAGACCCCGCGCAACGCATGGACGGTGCGGATGCCGCGCCTGCGCCTCAGCAGGCTTCTTCCCGGTATTTTCTGCACCGCCTTGCCGCTGGAAAAGGCCCGGTATTTGACATGCAGATCGTCCACGATGACCACCGGGCGGCGCTCGGGGTCGATGGCGATCTTGGAATCTGGATTAGCGGCCATAGCGTTCCTCCGCGCTCCAGAAGAAACGCAGCCCCAGGGCGAAAACCCCCACCGCGAACGCGCCGAAGTAAAGCCAATACGCCGGATCGACTTTGACGTCCATCAGCGCGTGCCTGGCCAATTGCACCATCTGGTAGATCGGGTGGAAGTCATAGATCACAATGACGCCGGGCCACTTGTCGAAGATCATGCTGACATCGAACAAAACGCCCGAAGTGAAGAAAAGTATGCGCGAGATCAGCGGGAGCAATTCGCTCATGTCTTCCAGATGGACGGTGGCGCGGGCGGCGATTAGCGCCACCCCGGTGTTGAACAAGATTGACATCAGGAAGACCGGCAAGACTTCCAGCCAGCGCAGATTGGGGAAATGCCCCATGATCGGCATGATGACGAAGAGCAAACCCCAAGCCGGGAGCGCCGACAACAATTCCTCCAAGACCACAGCCAGCGGCAGCGTTATCCGGGGAAAAGCCAACGATTGCACCAAGCTGCGCCTGGAAGTGACCGATTTCGCTCCCCTGTTCAGGCAGCCCCGGAAGAAACTGAAGAGGAAGACCCCGACGACCACCCGCGCCGGATAGTCGGGCGGCCTGCGGTCGCCTTGCAGCAGGCCGAAGATCAGCCCGTAGACCAGGGCGTCGAAGATCGGCTGGAGCACCAGCCAGGCCATGCCGAGCCGGTTGGTCGAGAAACTTGCGGTCAGCCGGAATTTGGCCATGCTCCAAATGAAGTCCCGCCGCCGCCAGGCAGCGGCGAGGTAACG
>JAIRXX010000053.1 GCA_031268065.1 Propionibacteriaceae bacterium | reverse complement strand
GCCAGCGCCACATCCTCGCCTGGTTCGGGACCGGCTTTGCCGATTTCCTCCAGCCCGAAGCGCAGCATGTCCATTTCGCGCGACCGCTCCTGTTCGAGCGCCACGAGGCCGCCAAGCTGTTTGGCAGCCAGTTCCCGTGCGGCGAAATTCTGCCGGTAACGCGAGCTGACCTCGGCCAGCTTCGCCCCGGCATAGGCGTCCAGCACCTCCCGCTGGCGTTGCGGAGCACCCAGCCGCAATTGCTCGGACTGGCCGTGGATGGTCACCCATTCGCCCACCAAGTCGGCCCCCTGGCCGATCGGCAACTGGGTGCCGCCGACCGTCATCCGCGAGCGGTTGGGCGCCAATTGCCTGGTGACGAGCACTTCGGCGCCAGCTGATCCAGCTGGCCCTGAACCGATGTCCTCCAATTCAGCGCCCAATTCGCCCAGGGCGGCAGCTTGTTCGGGAGTCAGCGCCCAACGCCCCTCCACCAAGGCGCGGGATGCTCCAGCGCGGATCAACCTCGGCTCTGCTTTCACACCGGTGAGCAGCGAAAGCCCGGAGACGATCATCGTCTTGCCTGCACCGGTCTCCCCGGTCACGGCGGTGAAACCGGGGCTGGGCGATATGGACGCCTCGCCGATAACGCCCAAATCCACGATCCGCAATTCATTGAGCATGGATCTCATCTCGCTCCGCCGCGCCCCGCCAACCGGCGACCGGCAGGCCGAATTTGCGCACCAACCGGGTGACGAAGGGCTGCTCGCTGGTGCGGGCGAGCAGAAAACGGCTCTCCCCGGCGTGGACTTCCAATTCCATGCCCTCGGAAATCTCAGCGGTGCGCCGCCCGTCGCACCAAATCAACCCGCTGGGCGTGGCTGGGAGCACGTCCACCTTCACCACCGTGTTCGTGCCGAGCACCAACGGCCTGTTGAACAGGGCATGGGCGCTCAGCGGCACCAGCAGCAACGCCTCCACTTCCGGCCAAACCACCGGCCCGTGAGCGGAGAAGGCATAAGCCGTAGAACCTGTCGGAGTGGCCACCAGCACCCCATCAGTGGCCCAGCGCGACAGTGGGCGGTCGTCGATCCGCACCAGCACTTCGAGCATCCGCTCCGGGCTGCGCTTCTCGATGGAGCATTCGTTGACGGCGAAGGAACGCCACACCTCTTTCCCACCGGGAGCATCGCGGAGCACGCATTCGACGGTGAGCCGGCGCTCGACTTGGTAATCCTTTTCCACCACGCGCTCGATCAGCGTCCCCAGATCGGCGGACTCCATCTCGGCCAGAAAACCGACATGGCCAAGATTCACCCCAAGCACTGGCACCTGGCGCGGCAACGCCCATTCCGCGCTGCGCAGGATATTCCCGTCACCGCCGAAGACCACAGCCAATTCACAACCTTGGCCGTCCTCGCCGTCAAGCGCCTCAATCGCCATCCGGGCACCTTGGTCAACGACCTCAGCGTCCTTGGCGTCCATCAGGCAGGCGAAGCCCTGCCCGGACAACCCCGCGATGAATTCCGTCGCCGCCTGGACCGCCGCCGGACGTGAACGATGCACTATAACTGCCACGCGCCTAGTCACGACGCTACCCTATCCGACGCCGCCGACAACAAGCACGCTTCTCCCGCCGTTGACCGGTCAAATCAAACCGGAATATTGCACAGAACCTGCCCCGGTGTTGGACAAACCAGTGCCGTACAGCCCACGAAGCTCCCGGTGGCGACGCCGATGTAATAATGGTTCGGAGCAGGAAGCAGTCGCACCATAATGACCAGACAAAAACATACCGAAAATGGTACGCTTTTGTCTGTGACGATTCGAGAAGAACTTTGGGAAGTGGCCCTAGACCAGTACGGCTACGTAACGACCGCTGATGCCCACAGGCTTGGCATCCCAACCGGCGAGTTACGCAAGCTGAGATACCGCAAGAAACTCATCCATGCCTCGCAAGGCGTTTTCCGATTCCCGGAGTATCCAGTCTCGCCGCGCGGCCAGTTGATGGAGGCGGTGCTGTGGACCAGAGACCCATTGGCCGTGCTCAGCCATGACACCGCCTTGGATGTGTACGATCTGTCTGACATCAATCCAAACGTGATACACGTCACGGTTCCGAAGCGGGAAAAACCCATCCGGCGCAAAACCATCCCGGCTGAGTACATGCTCCACTACGAGAATTTGCGGCCCGAACAGCGGTACTACTGGGAGCAGATTCCATGCGTGACGGTGGAAACAGCCATCAACCAAGAAATTGAGTCTAGGCAACGGCCTGACCTCATTGCCCAGGCTATCGAGCAAGCAGCAGGGCAAGGCTTGATCAACCAGGACACCGCGAAACGACAACGCCAAAGACTCAAGGAAGCATTCTCATGATTTATGCCCTTCCAGCAGAATCCAGGCCAACGCCAAGCGCCCGTCAACTTGACCAGTGGGTACGTAATGCCCGTGAGTTAACAGGTGGAGCAGAACAGCGGATTGGCTGGGTGCTCGCCTCAACGGTCGTGATTGCCGCCCTACAACGAATTCACGACAGCGACCGCCAACCCTTGTTTTTTGTGAAGGGCGGTCTTTACCTAGAACTCCAACTAGGGTTACGGGCGAGGACCACGAAGGACATAGACACGCTGTTCAGAGGCGCCATAGCAGAATTCGAGGCTGCGCTTGCGCGAACACTTGCTGAGCCGTGGGGGCCGTTTCTGCTGCGTCCCACCCCACTCAAGCGCATTGACAAAGCGCGTCGGATCGCCAAGCCTTATCGCTTCGACGTGCGGCTTGTTGTCAAAGGAGCGACCTGGCGACGCGTTCAAGTGGAAGTGTCCTTTCCCGAAGGTCGTATCGGAGAGTATTTTGCCCTCATCCCTGCCCCAACGGAGATAGGCTACTTCGGCGTTGAAACACCGAATGAGATCGTCGGAATCGCAATGGACTATCAAGTCGCCCAGAAAATGCACGCTTGTTCCGACCCAGACATCCCACCCGACTTCTTCAATGATCGGGTGCGAGACATAGTGGACTTGATTCTAATGAAGGAGAACTTCTACGCCGCCAACCCCGTCCCGAGCACATTGAGAGCGGCCTGTCTCGATGTGTTCGCTTCCCGTGCGGAAGAAGCGCTGGTTATAGGGGAAACACCTCGGCATTGGCCACCGGTGTTTGCTGCCAATGCAAGGTGGGCTGAAACCTACCCAAGCGTGGCAGCCCAGGTTGGCATGGACTACACCATCGATGATGCCATTGCAATCGTCAAGAACTGGGTAGAGGCAATACACGCTGGCAGTTAACTGGTGGAATCACGCACCACCAGTTCAACCGGGGTGACTAGGTGTAGCGGTTCTGCTTTGGGATCGGCCATCCGCCTGGTTAGCGCCCTGGCGACTTGATCAGCCATCCAAGTTCGGTTCGGATCGATGCTGGTTAGGCTCGGGACGGCAAATTGGCTCATTGACACATTGTCGAAGCCGACCACGGCAACGTCTTGCGGGATTCGCTTTCCCGCGCTGCGCAGACCGGCTAGGACGCCAAAAGCTATGTCATCGGTGATGGCGAAAACGGCATCAAAGCTAGCTCCCCCGGCTATCGCCGCACGCACTGCGGCGTAGGCGTTCGCGGCGCTATAGCGGGCGTCTTCCATGATCAGCCGCTCATCCACATCCACCCCAAATTCCGCGTGCGCCGCCCGCCAGCCCTGGGTGCGCAACGCCGCCATCGCGGTCGGCGCGGTGTCGGGCGCATGTGGGCGTTGCCGCCCGCTGTCTCCTCCGGCTATCGCCACCCTTCGAGCACCGCGCTCCAAGAGATACCGGGT
>JAIRXX010000223.1 GCA_031268065.1 Propionibacteriaceae bacterium | reverse complement strand
ATTGGCCGCTATGTCGTTGGCTGCCAGATGGCCGTAATCGCTGACAACTTGGCCCGGATTCGATCTCGGATCGAGTCAGCCTGCACCCGCGTCGGCAGGGATTCCACCGAGGTCGAATTGCTGCCGGTGAGCAAGACCAGGAGTGTCGTTGAGATCAGCTTGGCCTATGCGGCTGGCTGTCGGCGTTTCGGTGAGAACCGGGTGCAGGAAGCGCTGGCCAAGGCGCAGGCGCTGACGGCAACAGCTGTCGATTGGGTGATCATCGGCCACCTGCAATCGAACAAAGCCAAGCAGGTCGCCCGTTTCGCCGCCGAATTCCAAGCTTTGGACTCGTTGGAATTGGCCGTCGAATTGGATCGGAGGTTGCAGGCCCAAGGGCGCGGCCTCGATGTGCTCATCCAGGTGAACACCTCTGCCGAAGCCAGCAAGTCTGGCCTCGCCCCGGCTGATGTGGTGGCTTTCGCCAAGGCATTGCCGGTGTGTTCAGCGTTGCGGGTGCGGGGCTTGATGACTATCGCGCTAGGCTCGCGGGAGCGGGCACTGGTCGCTCCCTGTTTCGGGTCATTGTTGGACCTGCAGCGCGAATTGCGCGATCTTGCTCCCAGCGGGCAATCCTATGATCGGTTGTCGATGGGCATGTCTGGTGACTTCGAGTTGGCCATCGAGTACGGTTCGACTTGCGTGCGGATTGGTGAGGCTGTTTTCGGCAAGCGTGGCTGAGGTCCGCTATGGCGAGGTTTGTCCCAAAGTATCCTGGCGTATCACTATGCGGCGCTGGCTATTCCCTTTTATTCTCGATAGCGGTACTTTATGGGGATAATCGTAGATAGTCGGAGATAGCGGAGGTTTTGATGCTTGCCGAGCTGAACCCCTATCGGCCAGGTTTGAATCCGCCGGAGCTGGCTGGACGGACAGCCGAGATCGGATATTTCCAATTGCTGGTAGACCGCGCCAAAGCTGGTGGCGGGGTGGACCGGCCAGTGGTCTTCACCGGGCTGCATGGGATGGGCAAGACAGCGCTGTTGAATCAATTGGTTCAGATCGCGGATTCTGCCGGTTGGCTGCATGTGGAGCTGGAAGGGCAGGTTCCCACCGGTCCGGCTGCTTTCCGGCGGCAGTTGGGGGCGGAATTGGACGCCGCTTTGGTGCGATTTAGAATGCGGCATAAGTTGGGCCGCGCTGTGGAGCAGGTGCGGGAAACGGTTCGCCGCTTTGCCGCCGTGAGTGAATCGGCGACTGCGGACTTTGTGCTGATGCCAGCGGCCACCGGTTCGCTAGAGGTTGATCTGGAGACCTTGGCGCAGCGACTCAGCGATATGGTCTCGCCGCACAAGGCGGCGTTCGTGATCTTTGTGGACGAGTTGCAGGATATGGACCCCGACGTGCTCTCGGCGCTGCTGGCGACTCAGCGCCGGGCGCAACAGCGGTCCTGGCCGTTCTATCTGGTGGCCACGGGTGCGCCGACGTTGCCCGCGATCCTGGCCAAGCTGCGCGTCGCTGGCGGGCGGCTGTTCCGGCAGCAGGAAATCGAGCCGCTCTCGGCTGATGCGGCGCGCACCGCTCTGGAGGCTCCGGCTGAACGCGGCGGAGTCGAATTCACCCCCGCCGCGCTCTCCTGCCTGGTGGAGGCCGGCAACGGATATCCGTTCTTCCTGCAGCAACTCGGCAAGTCCGCGTGGGATTTGGCGCCGTCGTCTCCGGTTGAGCTGGAACCCGCCTTCAGCGCCGTGCAGCAGGGCATCTCCGAATTGGACGCGGGTTTCTTCTCGGTTTGGTGGGAGCTGGCTGCCGCCGCAGAGCGCCGTTACGCTTCCGCGATGGCCGCCATAGCTCCCCGAGGAGGGTCAGCGGCGGTGGCGAAAGTTGCCGAACTGATGGCTGTGCCGTTGACCCGGCTCAGCAAGACGCGGGCGTCGTTGATCGGCAAGGGGATCGTCTATTCTCCAGGCAGGGGCCAAGTGGCCTTCACCGTCCCCGGAATGGCCGCCTTCGTGAACCGCGTCTATAGTTTCGACGGCTATGCCCAGAATGTCCGCGCCATTGAAGCTGCCGCCGAGAACCGGGTACCTGAGAACCGGGTACCCGAGAACCCCGTACCCGAGCCTGTTCCAGTTTCGGAGCCGATCCCGAAAGTTGAATCCGAGCTGCTGCCCGAGACAGTTCCGACACCCGGGCCAGTCCTGCTGCCCGAACCGACTCTGCTGTCCGGACAAGCATCAGCCGCCAAACATCGGTACTTGCCCATAGCCGAGCCAGCACCCGCTCCCACCTCTGACTTTGAACCCCTGCCCGCCGAGCCAATCTCAGCTCCCGAACAGCCTCAGCTGCCCTACCAGCCAATCCCAGAAGAAGACCCGCACCTGACTTTGCCGTCGCCGCCTGGTCCCGCTGCCCCGCGTCGGGCTGAAAAGCACCTGCACCTGCCTGGTCGGCTAGGCCGGGAATAACCGATCACGCGCTTGGATGGGCGCGGTTAAAGGTCTGTTGTCTGCTGGGTTTGGTGGCGGCCAGGTCAGTCCAGCGGGATTTGCGGGCAGTCTTTCCAGAGGCGTTCCAGGGAATACAGTTCGCGCTCTTCGGCGTGTTGGATGTGGATCACCACGTCTAAATAGTCCAGCAGCAGCCAACGGCTGTCGCGGCGGCCTTCGCGGCGCACTGGTTTCAGGCCGTGGGTTAGCAGCGCTTCTTCGATGCCGTCCACTATGGCGCCTGCTTGGCGCTCGTTCCCGGCTGAGACGATCAGGAAGACGTCGGTGATGGCGAGGCGTTCGGAGACGTCGAAGGCGACTGGGTGCTGGGCGAGTTTTTCCGCCGCCGCCGCCGCGGCCCAACCGGTGACGTCTATGCTGTGTTGACTGGCGCTCATATTCTTTCTGCTGTTGGGCGGTATAGGCCGCGTTTGGCGATGTATTGGACGATTCCGTCGGGAACCAGGTACCAGATCGGCTGGTCCGCCGCCACCCGCGTCCGGCAATCGGTGGACGAGATGGCCAGTGCGGGCACCTCGACCAGGCTCACCCTGTCTTTGGGGAGGGATTCGACAAAAGCAGGGTCTATCGCAACCCCTGGCCGGGTGACGCCGATGAAATGGGCCAGGTCGAAGATGTCGCCAGCCCTGCGCCAGGAGAAGATGCCTTGGAGGGCGTCCGCGCCGCGCTTGGCGCCGGGGACGCGCCGCGCCCGGGCGGGCGCGGC